>CAMUPJ010000162.1 GCA_947090725.1 uncultured Clostridia bacterium | reverse complement strand
CAACGGGAATATACTGCAACACTTCTTTTTCCAGAATGTAAACGCCGCAATTAACAATGCCGCCGTCTCCCATTGTTGCGGGTTTTTCGGTAAATGCCCGAATCGTTCCGTCCTCGTCGTACGATACAAGCCCGAACGGACGCGGATCGGCCACGTGCGTGACGGCAATCGTGGCCAGTTTACCGCTGCGAACATGACTGCGAAGCATAGCTTCGTAATCGATATCTTCGAGCGCATCGCCACTGACCACCAAAAAGGTCGAATCCAGTTTTTCCGCGGCGGCACGCACACCGCCCGCCGTGCCGAGCGGAACGTTTTCTATCATATAATGCGGCGTAACGGCGGAATATCCCGACATCCATTCGATAATCCGATCGGGATAATACCCGAGCGTGAGCACCGTATCTCGTATGCCGCTCGCACACAAATGCGATATTACGTAATCGAGCATGGGAACGTTCGCTACGGGAAGCAACGGTTTTGGCACGGAATCGGTAAGCGGTTTTAAGCGACTGCCGAAACCGCCCGCTAAAATTACAGCGTTCAAAGAAATACCCCTTGTGTTTTTCCTTAGTATTTGCAAAGAATCCTATCTTCTATGCGAATCGCCGAAAACGAACGCAAAAGCGACAAGCCACTTACGCTTGCCGCTTATATGCAATCGGATAAAGTTGTTATTTTTTCTTCTCCGCATCCGTTTTGGAATTTGACGTCGTGCGCGATGCAACGGTCGTGCGTTGCGGCACCGACGATTTTTCGGCGGACGGTTTGGATGCCGTACCCGCAGAACGGACGGGCGGCGTTTGTCGCGGTGTCTGCGCAGACGTCGCAGGTCTTTCGCTCACTTTGCTTGTCGGACGAACGGACTGCGTCGTCTTACGCGCCGTTTCCGCCGCAGGCGCCGATCGCACCGGATCGGACTTTACTGCAGAAGCCTTTGCCGTCGACGCAGATGTCGCATCCGATTTTTTCTTCGCAGTTTCCGTCTTGTTTTGCGCCGCTTTACGTTCCTTTGCCAGTTCCCTGTCGCGGTCGTAATTCCGGATTACCTTGTTCTCGTAAAACGCTTTGCGAAATTTCGGCAAACAGAATGTGAGCACGATATACGTCGTCAAAAGCAGAAACAGACCGATAAACACAAGCATGGCGATAATAAGCCCGCTTTGCACTTTTTGCATTTGCGCTTGCTTATCGTACATCGCATCGATTTGCTTTTGCTGCTCTTCGATTTTGTCTTCCTGCTCTTGGAACGTAAGCGCCGACAACAGTTGCGTTTCGTAAGATACGCCGGCAAATCCCAAATTGAACAATTCGTCGGAACACGTTACAATTTCCACTATATGACCTCCTTCCGTCAATCCTCCGTGACTAAATACCAATCTGCGGCGTTCAAGCGTATCGGATTGCAAATCGATAATGCCGAAAAACTCGCCGTCAATATATACTTCGGCCGACCCGTAGCCGTTGTCTTTATTCCCGTACAGTGCAATGCTGTCGCCTTCAAAGTACAGTTTGATCTTTTCCCCCGCAGTTTCGGTAAATAACAAACCGACGGGTAACGTCTCGCGGGTAGCGGAATCCTGCCAACCGTTCGTCGTATATATATTCGTATTGAAAATGGGTACGATATGCTGTGTTTCCGCCGTAAGCCCGGCATTCAATTCGGCAATAACGGTAAACGCACCGCCGTTATTGCCCGAGGTGGAAAGCACTTCGAGCTTCCAATACCGTCCGCGAATTTCCTCGAAATCCAAGCGCGCTACCGCATTTTTGTACGTCAGCCACGTGTCCGGCGTCCCATCCGTGCCGTCGGCTCCCGAAGACACCAATCGCCAATTCGCATTATCGTCGGAAATATACAGATTGTACGCCCGAATATAGGAATTCGCATGGTTGCGCGTTGCGATCTCAAAAAAGTTGAATCCCTGCACGTCGCCCGTATCCACCACAAACACATGCGGTAACGGGTCGATCACGCCTGCAGAGGTACCCCTGTATGCCGTATGGTAAATCGTTCCGTTTTGTCCGTCGATAAGATAACTCTTTTTATCGATTTCCATCGTCATGGTTTCACCCGTCTCGGGATCGTGCATTTCCAATGTATCAACGTCGCCGTTATGGTGTGCGGGCGCTTGCAAAACACGCCACGCGGATTTGGGAGTACTCAGCGTACCGAAAGAAAGCCCCGCTTTGTTGGATACCATAAACTTCGGCTCGAATACATACGGCTCGATTTCTTTGCCCTCAAACGCAGGATGAATCACTTGTGCCGCAGGCAACGCCACACTTTTGCTTACACCTTCTTCCGCATCCAAAAGCAAATTGAATGTGGCAAATCCGCCGCCGCCCGCATTGAGATTGAACACTTCGAAGGCATACGTCTCGCCTTCGGAAAGCGTTACCGAAAATTTATATGTTTCGTTAAAACTCTGCAAATCGCGCGTTATACGCAATTTCTCTTCCAGATGCGAAAAATCACGTCCCGCACGCAAAATAGCCAAATCGTCGGCCTTGAAATAAAACGTATGCACAGTGCTTTTGTCGGCACGGAACAGAAAGCGGGCAATACGCACTTCGTTACGATCGTCGGTAGCGGTCGTATACTGCGCGCATCCTCCGCCCGCCGTTGCCGTTACCGTCGGCGTAAGCGACGCAATATCGGACATAGCCCCTTCCAACGTACGCGAAGGCACCTTGACATAACGCGTAATTTCCGACACATTATTGTTGATGCGAAGCGTTACTTCCATCCGATGCTTTTGCCCGTCCTCCGTACGCACGGTAAAATAGAAAACATCCCGCACATAAGGTTTATTACCGAATGTATAAAGATACGTTCCGTCGCCCTGCTCCGTCAGTTTCCCCTCGGACGGTTGTTCTACCGATTCAATCGTAAACGCACCGCTCGAAACCGTTTTCCCCTTCAAATCGAAAACGGGAGCGGAACCGTACGTAACGAGATAATCGCCGCCGGTATGCACGCCGTCGATACCGCCCGCATACAAATTGGCAACGGGATAGTATACGGGCAAATCCCGCATATAGGCAAGTTGCTCGTCGGTAAACACCTCATCCCTTACGTTTGCCTGATATAAACGATTAAAGTAATCACGGAAATCCATTCCGTATACAAGCGAACAGCGATAGATAAAATCGGCGCGCTTTGCGGTTGTATTGTCTGTTGCCTCGGTGACATACAACGACTGCGTTTTGTATGTGGACATCAACTCGAAATATTTTTCCACGCCGAAGCTATGCATAATATTCACGTACATACTCAGCATTTCAAAATAATCGTTGTGAATCCAATCTTGTTTGGCGCTTATATTTCGCGTAAGCGAATATTTCAGATTGGTATACGGATGCGCCACAAAACCGTGTTCGGCAGCGATATCGCCGTTATCGTCACGATAGGTACCCACATCCAATACTTTTAAGTAGGCAAGCGCCGTAAGCGCATTGTTCAGCACTTCTCCTTCTCTGCTGTCGCCGAATCCCCACGTAACCCCATACGCCGTGGAATGGTTGTGCCCTACCTCGTGCATAATACCCCATTGCCCGTATTTGAGAAGGTATTGGTAATTCATGGCATGATTGTACCAGCTCGCAGGGCACGCGTACTCGTAATTGCCGAGCGCCACTGCCGCACCCGCCGGTACGCAGTAATCGAATTTGACAAAATTCTTACGGTCGAATGTTCCGCCCGTAAACGTCTCGTTTACCGAAAAGAACGTGTGCCACAACATGGCAAGCTTATCGACTTCCTCGGACAAAACATTCCGCAGATAGGAGGCGTCGCACAAAAGCT
>CAMUPJ010000161.1 GCA_947090725.1 uncultured Clostridia bacterium | reverse complement strand
AATTGCTTGCCGGTAAAGAGAGCGCTTATTTGTCGCGCCGACTGGCTACCATCGATACGAACGCGCCGATTGCTTGCGAGCTGGCGGAGTGCCGCTATGCATTTCCGTTTTCCGGCGAAGTGTTTGCTTTTTTCGATCAACAGAAATTCCGTTCGCTTCTCAAGCGGGGAGAGCTGTTCGAGGCTACGGCGGCTGCGGCTGCGCCTACCGTTCGCGAGAAACCGCAGCACGTTGCGTTGTGTTCCGTCGAAGAAATTGCGGCGGCTTTGCGGGGAAAAGAGAAAGTTGCCATGCATCTCGGGGAGACGCTGTTTTCCTTTGCCGTGGAAGAGACGATCGAGTATTCCGTCAATCTCAGATACAGTTTGTTGGACGGGGGATTGAGCGAAACGGAATTGATGGAAGCGATTCGACCCGTGCTGTCGGACACTTCGGTTACGAAAATCGTTTTCGACGCCAAGAGTTTTATTACATACTTGTACCGCAATTATAAACTGCGCGCGGAAAAATTTTTCGACGTGAAATTGGCGCAGTATCTTGCCGATGCTACCGTGCCGCATGCGACGCTTGCGGATTTTCTTTCGGCGCATATGGTGGAGCTTGGCGATGTGGCGAGCGGTCTTTTGGCCTTGTCGCGTGAATTGGACGGGGCGTTGACCGAAGCGGGGATGCATCGGTTGTATTACGATATAGAACTGCCGCTCGTGCGGATCCTGTTCGATATGGAACAGATAGGCTTTGCCGTCAACCGCACGCGGCTGGAAGAAATCGGGCAGGCATATACCCAAGAAGAAAGCGTCCTGACGCAACAGATCTATGCCGAAGCGGGGCAAAAGTTCAACATAAAGTCGCCCAAGCAATTGGCGAAAGTTCTTTTTGAGGATATGAAAATCCCCTATCCCATGAAGAGTACCAAGTATAGTACCGGTGCGGAAATTCTCGAACAGCTCGACCCTTCGTACAAGATCGTTCCGCTGGTACTGCGGTATCGGTTTATCACCAAACTGAACAGTACGTATATCGACGGGTTGCGCAAACTGATCGATGCACAGGGTACCGTGCATACCGAATTTCGTCAGACGCTCACCACTACGGGGCGGCTCAGCAGTGTGGAGCCGAATTTGCAAAATATTCCCGTGCGGGAAGAGGACGGCAAAATCCTGCGCTCGCTCTTTGTGGCGCGCGAAGGGTTTACGCTCGTATCGGCGGACTATTCGCAAATCGAGTTGCGCATTATGGCGCATTATTCCGGTGATCCGGTAATGCAGAGAGCGTATCGGGAGGGAATGGATATCCATGCGTATACCGCATCGCAGGTGTTCGGCGTGCCCATAGCGGAAGTTACGTCGGAAATGCGCCGCACGGCCAAAACCGTCAATTTCGGCATTATCTACGGGATCAGCGATTTCGGTCTCGCCTCGGGACTGAAGATCAGCAAGTCGTCCGCCAAGCGGTATATCGACAGCTATTTCGAGCGTTTCCGCGGCGTGCGGGAATATCTCGATGCGTGTGTGGAGCAAGCCAAAAAGACGGGATACGTCACTACGCTACTCGGACGACGGCGGAAAATCCCCGAACTTTTTTCCGGTTCGTTCGTTACGCGGCAGTTCGGGGAGCGTGCGGCGATGAATATGCCGTTACAGGGAACGGCGGCCGACATTATCAAAATCGCCATGCTGAGCGTCAGCCGCGCGCTCGAAGGAAGGCGTTCGCGGCTTATTTTGCAGGTGCACGACGAATTGATCGTGGAAGCGGCGGATGAGGAAAAAGAGGAAGTCAAAGCGATCTTGCGCGACAAAATGGAACATGCTTTTACGCTCGACGTGCCGTTGGTGGTAGATGTCAGCGAAGGGAAAAATTGGTTTGACTGCAAATAGGCGAAGTGCTTTCGCAAATCGGAGGAATTCACGGTGAAAAGAATTGTGGCCGGACTGACCGGTGGAATTGCAAGCGGAAAGAGTGCGGCGGCGGAAATGTTTCGCGAAGCGGGTGCATATATTATTGATACCGATTGTATCGCGCGCACGGTATCGGCAAGCGGCGAGGTCGCCGCAAAATTGCGGGCGGCTTTTCCCGAAGCGTTCCGTGACGGGGTGCTCGATCGGCGTGCATTGCGGCAAATCGTATTTGATTCCGCTCCCGCGCGGGAACGGTTGAATGCCGTTATGCATCCGCTGATCAAGGCCGAGACCGCGCGGCAGATTGCGCTTTCCGCCGCCGCAATTACCGTGGTGGTAGTGCCGCTTCTTTTCGAAGCGGAGTTCGACAGCCTGACGCATCCCAATATTACGGTAAATTGTTCGACGGAAATCCGTATAGAACGACTTGTAAAGAGAGACGATATATCCGAAACGTTGGCGCGTCGGATGATAGCGGCGCAGTGGAGCGATGCGCAACGTGCGGCGCGCGCCGACATTGTTTTCGAAAACGACGGTAATCCGGCGCAACTGCGGGCGCAAGTGCTCCGCGTGTATTGCGAGTGGAAGGATGCGGTCGGGAGGTAAGGTATTTCCAAAGCGGCGAAAATCTCTATAGGACTGATTGTTTTTTTGACGGTAGCGGTACTTTCGCTTGCCGTCTTTTTGTCGTTTGCCTATCCTCGGAAATACCGCAGGGAAATTGCCGAGGCTTGTCGTGAATTCGATTTGGAAGAAACGCTGGTATGCGCCGTGATTCATACCGAAAGCAAGTTCGAGCCGAGCGCGTGCTCCCGCGTCGGCGCCATGGGGCTTATGCAGCTGATGCCCGCTACCGCCGTGTGGATTGCCGATTCGATCGGCGCGCCCGAACTCGCCGGGGATTTGTATGCGCCTGCCGCCAATATTCGTTTGGGGGCGGCGTACCTCAGATACTTGCTGGACAAATTTCCGCTTCGGGACGCATTGGCCGCCTATAATGCGGGGGAAGGTAACGTGCTTCGTTGGCAAGCCGAGGGGCGGGAAACGTACGGTTACAAAGAGACGCGCGATTACGTAAAAAAAGTGTTGCGCGCCCGAACGATTTATAAAAAATTCCGATAAAAAAACGCCGCCCGAAAATCGGGAAGCGTTGCGCATTTTTTTGTATGGATTCAGGCGTCGCCGTATAGCGAAAGCATTCTTTTGCATTCCACTTCCACTTCTTCTCGAAGCGGCGCTGGGGAGAGGACTTTTACGCCGGAACCGAAGCTCAGAAGCTTACTCACCAGTTGATTGCCGCCGAACATTTCGGCATGCGCCACGTAACAACGTCCGTGATCTTCGATGGCGTCGGGACCGAGCCATTCTTCGATTTCCGGCAAAACGAAATTGTTGAATTCTATGGAGAACTGTACGAGATCTTCGCGGTTGAAATCGCCGCGGAGTTTTTCGTATACGTCGTTGGGGCGTTTGCGAAACGGCGTGTCGGTTATGCGAATGTCCTTGATGCGCGCGATTTTGAAAAGTCGGAAGTCGCGACGGTTGTGGCACCATCCGTACACGTACCACATCCCGCTTTTGAGGACGAGACAGTAAGGATCGAAATAGCGTACGGTCGTGGATTCGTAGCGATCGATGTATTTCATGGCCACCGTCTTTTTTTCTTCCACGGCTTTGCCGAGTACCGTGATCTTTGCGCTTGCGTATTGCGGCGCGTTCCAACCCGATGCGTCGATGATGAGGGAATCGGATTTAACCAGAAAATTTTCGTCGCTTTGCGCAAGGCATTGCATTTTGTCCAGCACGGTATCGCACAGCGTGTCGGAAAAGTTCGGTTGTGCGGCGCGCACGCAGTTGATGATGCGCGCTTTTTCTTCCGCGGAAAAGGAAGCTTGCGAAACGATATAGTCGTCGGGAATGTAGTATCCGCCGTCCG
>CAMUPJ010000160.1 GCA_947090725.1 uncultured Clostridia bacterium | reverse complement strand
ATGGATACAAGAGCAAATCAAAAGCGCCTTCTTACGAAAGCACAGATATGGTCGGAATAACAAAATCCGAACGCTCGACCTTTTCCACAAAGCAAGGGCGGCAGACCTTGATTGACAGCTTTGTGAACGCAATCTATCTTTACGACGATTACGCTCTTGTAACCCACAATTACAAGGACGGCACAATCCGCATTTCTTTGGAAGAAATCGAAAGTTCGGATTTGTTATCAAATGGTGTGTCCGCCGGGGCTCGAACCCGGACCGAAGGCGTCGGAGGCCTTTATGGTATCCAATTCCACCACGGGCACAAAAAAAGTGCGGAAAGCAATTTTTTACTTACCGCACTATTGTAGCATGTAGCTTGCAAATAGTCAAGTGGCTTCACCCTTTTCGCGGGACTATTTTTTATTCCCTCCCCGCGGGTTATACCGACTCGAGCAACATTTTGTCGGCGACCAGCGCAATAAATTCGCCGTTGGTCGGTTTTTCGTTGTGATTGTACACACGCACGCCGAAGAGCGAATTGATATTCTCGATCTTGCCGCGATTCCACGCCACTTCGATGGCATGACGAATGGCGCGCTCCACTTTCGACGGGCTGGTATCGAACCGTTCCGCCACTTCGGGATACAGTTTTTTGGTAATGCTATTGATGATGTCGGGGTTATCGATGGCAAGTTTGATGGCTTCGCGCAAAAATTGATATCCTTTGATGTGCGCGGGGATGCCCACGGTAATGAATATATTGGTGATCTTCTCTTCCAGCGAACGGTTCTTGATCTGCCGCGGCGCCTTGGCGGTTTTTTCTTCCGCTACCGGCGACGGCGATACCAATTCCGCAATACGCCTGCGGATATTTTCGGGATTTGCAGGCTTCAGCATATAGTAGTCGGCGCCCGAATTCATCGCTTTTGTCACGAATGCATCCTGGCTGAGCGCACTGAGCACGAGGATTTTGCCGTCACGCTTTTCCACCCGCTCCAAGAATTCGTACCCGTCCACACCCGGCATCACGAGATCGAGAATCACGACGTCGGGATTGACGGACGCGTACATATCCAGCGCTTTCTGCCCGTCGCACGCCGTTGCCACCACCTCCGCATCCTCGGTAGCCGCGAAAAATTCGCAAAGGCTTTTCAGTTGTTCTTCGTTGTCGTCAACCACCATAATTCGTGTTTTCATAGTATAAAAATTTCCTTTATTTTGTATTTCGATAGTATTATACCGCGCGCATACCCAAGACGCAAGAATCGCAACTGTCGAATAACAGCGGAAGATGACGACTTAAAAGAGAATTTGACTACAAAGAAAAAAACCAAAAAAATCCGCCGTTTTTCGCAAAAATTCGACCAACGAAAATGTAAGTTTTCCCGAGTTTTTGTGAGAAAAAACAAGGAGCGCGGCGTTATTTGTCCGATTCTTGCCCGTCCGGTTTTTCGTCCGCGCTTGTTTCGATCTGCGACAAAAGGCGCTTTGCGCGCAACATACGCGCCGCTTTGGTAAAACTGCGACAACCGGAATCGGATGTTACGTTCCCCACAAACGGCATAAGCCGTTGCCGACAAGATTCCAACGCGGCTTGGAAATACGAAACGTACGGCGACGGATCCTCGGGACAGAGTATCGTCAAAGCGCCGCATAATTTATATAAGGCCACCAATTCGTCATGCACCGCTCCCAAATCGTACGCTTCGTCGATGCGCCTGCCCGATAAAGATTCGGCGGCACGCCCCACCCATCGGTGCAGCTTGCGGTAATTCCGCCGAGAGACGGGCATCGACAATACTTTCTCCGCTTCCTGCACCAAGTGAAGCGCCAGACCGGGCGCATCCGACGGTCTGCGCGGCCGAAGCAACACGCCCAATACAATACACTCCGCCACCAACAATACGATAAGCACCGTTATTCGCATGTCGAATCCTCCCGTTTCGTTTGTCGCAGCATCACGTCCAGTTTCTCGTAAGGAATTTCGATCCCCGCCTGCGGCAATGCCTGCACCAATTGTTCCCCTACCTCCCAATAGGCGTCCCAATATGCCTCGCGCTTTACCCATATCCGCGCCGAAAACACCAAAGCGGATTGTTCCGCACCGGTAAAAACCAACGCGGGCGCCGGTTCGCTAAGCGTATACGGCGATGCCCGCAACAAAGCCGATACCACACTGCGCAACCGCCGCAAATCGGTGCCGTACGCAACGGATACACGAAACTCGACACGCCGCGTGGAGCGAGCGGAAAAGTTGACGATGCGGGCATTGTTGACGACGCCGTTCGGTAGGAGGACTTTCTTGTTGTCGGGCGTTACCAGCTCGCTTGTCAGCAAATGAATATGCCGCACCGTACCGCCGGTGCCGTCGATTTCCACATAATCTCCCTCGGCAAACGGTTTGGTTCCCATCATCAGAATGCCGCCCGCCAGATTGGACAAGCTGTCTTTGATGGCAAGGCTGAGTGCCAGTCCCGCCGAGGCAAGCAGCGTAACCAGCGGCGTAAGCGGAATCCCCAAAACCGCAAGCACGGCAAACAGTAGCAATATCCATAAAACAACTTTGATTGCCTGTTCCGTAAACCCTACCAGCGTGCCGTCGATGCGGCCTTTTCGCAACGTATGCCGCACAATCCTGCCCACACACCGCACGAATACTATCCCGATAATCCATACGCCTAATCCCATAACAAGGCGCCAACCGTAATTTTGTACTGTCGGCAACCATTCGGGCGCACATATAATCTTCATATTCCTATTGTTCACCCTTGCCGGATCTTTTACGCATGGCCAAACATAATTTTTCCCAAAACGGCTTGCGTTTGCTCCGCAAAACCCTTGACAATTTATTGCGGGTATAGTATACTGTTTTAGCATTCGCCGAGGTGTAGCGCAGTTTGGTAGCGCGCTTGGTTAGGGACCAAGAGGCCGCGAGTTCAAGTCTCGCCACTTCGACCATAAAAAATGAGCACTTCCGAAAAGAATGTGCTCATTTTTTATTCCGCAAAAATCACGGTACGAACGACTTATATCTTTCTCCGCGGAAACAATCTTCGTATTGACAAAACGGTCCGGTGTGTGGTATAGTATATTATATCGGCCATGCGTTACACATCGCATGAAAACCGCCGACGGTGCGAATCTACGGGAGGCGGATATGGCAACCATCCTTCAAATGATCTTACGGTTCATTACGCACATTCTTTCGCACAAAGCGCCAAAAGAGATCCGGTACAACGCGTCAAAAGCAAAAGATTCGGCATCACTTCCATAATTTTTTCCGTTTTGGCCGTTCCGTTTGCCGCGCTCGTCTACTTTTCTCTTTCTTGGTTGCAAGGCGACGGGATTCTTCTGTTGATCTTTTTAATTGCACTGTTGGCAATCGGCATCGTGGGGATGCTGCTTTGCGTGATAAACGCCGTCGGGGAATGGATCCTGCAAATTTACGTCAATCGCCGTGCCGTTACCCGGATTTCTCTCGTTTTCCTGCTGGCAGGATTGGGAGGATGCGCGTACTTCGTTCTTGCGGCGCTCCATATCCTTTCCTAAACTCCCCTATTGATTTTTCTTTCCGTATATGCGTAAGTTTTCTTATGAACTTGCGCATATTTTTATAAGACGATCGGCTAAACGCAATTTTATAAGCAAAAAAGTTGCAAATATTTTCGCGTTATGGTACACTCATACATAAGAGGAAACTGAAAATTCTGTCGATCCTCAATACATCGGGAGAAAAACATGAAGATAGCCATTACGGGTGCCACCGGCAACATGGGACAAGCAACCGTGTCCGCTCTGGAACACGAACCGTATATAGAAACTCTGCACATCCTCAGCCATAACGCCAAGCGCACCGCAAAGCTTCTGAAAAAGCACAAGTCTTTGCGCA
>CAMUPJ010000159.1 GCA_947090725.1 uncultured Clostridia bacterium | reverse complement strand
CCAATCCGACCCCATTGTCAATACCCTTTCTTCAAGTTTTTGCAAATTTTCGCGTATTTTCATCACAGACCCGAAATCCGTGAACGCGTTATCCCTCAAGAGTCGGCACCACCGCCGTAGAGTCGCGCACCACAAGTTTCGGTGTGATTACGTCGCGGTATACCGTATCCTTCCCCTCTATGTTCGCATGCAATATATCGAAAATGCGTTTGCCGTATTCCGCACAGCAGTGGCTGAGTGTGGTAAGCGGCGGAAACGAAGCGCGCGAAAACGTGATATCGTCAATCCCCACCACCGACACGCGACTCGGTACCGACATACCGTGTTTGCGCAGAGTCGCCATGGCGCCGTACGCCATCAGATCGTTGGTACAAACAATCGCGGTAAAATCCTCGGTGCGTTGCAAAAGCCGATTCATGAGCGCATTGCCCCGCTCGATATCGCTGTGATACGGCGGCTCTCCCATTTCGACAAGCGGATTGTCGTTGCCGAACATTTCCGACATATAGCGCCGAAACGCGGGAAGCCGACCGTCTATACTGTTTTCGTCGCAATAGCTCAAATAGGCAATCTTGCGGTGCCCGAGCGATCCCAAATGCTCCAAAATGCGCCGCATACCGGCGGTAAAGTCCAATTCCAGACCGCACACCCGTGCATCGGGAAAACCGCGGAAGGAAGAAATGATCACACTGATGCCCCGGTCCAGCAAATCGACCAGCGCAACGTTATTGATGGCGGAAACGGGAACCGACAAAAACACGCCGTCCACCTTCCGCGAAATGATATTGTTGAGATACGAATCGAGATTCTGCCCGCCGCCGCACACGTATACGAAATACCCTGCGTCAAACGCCGCTTCCTGAATCGCTTTGATGATCTCCAACTGCAACGGACTCACAAGATCGTCGGTCAGTACGGCAATGGATTTCGTGCGGTTGCCTGCCATGGAAGCCGCTACCATGTCGGGATAATAATTCAATTCTTTCGCCGCTTGCAAAACACGGTCGCAAAGTTCGGGAGAAACGTATCGTTTTTTGGAGTATACAAACGATACCGTCGTTTCGGAAACACCCGCACGAACCGCCACATCATGCCGCTTTGCTATGTTGCTTTTGTTTGTATTCTTCATACGCATTTACACAATTGTATCACACAAAAACGGGGTTTGTCAACACACCCGAGCTACCGTAATTCCGGTTTTTCGCACAAGCATGCCGTTTTCCGGCCTTTCCGACACAAAAAAACTCCGAACGCGTTTCGCCGTGTTCCGAGTCTTTCCGCTCTTTTCCGATTCAATAGTTTTTGTTTTCCTGCATAAAAAAGCTCTTGGGATGCGCGCATACGGGACAAACTTCGGGCGCGGTTTCGCCGACGTGCAAATATCCGCAATTGCGGCACACCCATACCACCGCTTCCTTGCGCTCGAACACTTCACCGTTTTTGACGTTTGCCGCAAGACGCAAATACCGTTCTTCGTGACTCTTTTCGATGTCGGCCACCGCCGCAAACAGTTTCGCAATCGCGGTGAACCCTTCTTCTTCCGCTTCCTTTGCAAAGCGCGCGTACATATCCGTCCATTCGAAGTTTTCTCCGTTGGCCGCATCGATCAGGTTGGTCTCGGTATCGGCTACGCCGCTGTGCAACAACTTGAACCAAATCTTCGCATGTTCCTTTTCGTTGGCGGCCGTCTCCGCAAAAAACGCGGCAATTTGCTCGTAACCGTCTTTCTTGGCCTTACTCGCATAAAAATCATACTTGTTGCGCGCCATGCTTTCTCCGGCGAACGCTTCCATCAGATTGGCTTCGGTCTTGGTTCCTTTTAACGGTTTCATATGATACACTCCTTTTTCAATCGTATTGTTGGATTATATTCCGATTGCAGATGCGGGATCCGCTATTTCCCTCGCGGCACCCTCGCAAGCAAGATTTCGTTTCTAGTATACGCAATACGGCAAAAGAATATGAATGGGCGCAAAGATCACCGAGGCATCAAAAGACCGGCTGCGCCGAGAACCCCCGCATCATTCCCCAAAGACGCCGTGACGATCACGGTACGCAGGCTGTCGGCGCCGCCGTACCGCGCTTCGTCCACAAGCTTTTGAAGCGGTTCGGTAAGATACTTGCCTTGCGCGCAAACGCCGCCTCCCAGAATCACCGCCTGACTGCGGAATATATTCACCAGATTGGTAATCCCCTCCGCCAAAGCCGCAATGTATGCATTCACTACTTTTTGCGCCGTGGCGTCGCCTTTTTTGGCACATTCGAAGCTCGTGCGTCCGTCCACCTTGTTGAGATCGCCGTCCGCAAACGCCCACATACTGCTGTTGCGGTCGGTTTGCATGGCAAATACGGTCTCGCGAACGAGCGCCGTCGCCGAAGCGTACGACTCGAGACAACCTCTGCGCCCGCACGTACAAAGCACGCCGTCCGCCTTGATCACCATATGGCCGATTTCGGCGCCCATGCCGTTGTACCCCTCAAACAACTTGCCGTCCACAACGATACCGCCCCCTACGCCCGTTCCGAGCGTAACGAACGCCGTATCGGAATATTCTTTCCCCGCGCCGAACCGCGCCTCTCCCAATGCCGCGACGTTGGCGTCGTTGCTGATACAAATGGGCGCGTTTACCGTCTTATGCAGTTCGTCGGCAAGCGGTACGTCTTTCCAATACAGATTGTTGGCGTACCGAATGACGCCCGCGCGACTGTCGATCGCACCGGGGCATCCGATTCCCACGCCTTCTATTCGTTCTCCCGAGGAAAGTTCGACGATTTGTTTTGCGATATCCGCCGCCACAGCCGCGTACGGACGCGTAGCCAACGTGGGAACGGACGAACGGCGTAGAATGGTTCCGTCGTCGGCGATAAGCGCCGCTTTTACGGCAGTACCGCCGATATCGATGCCGACGTATTTTTTCATAAGTCCTCCGAAGCGGTTGTTATTTCATGATGATGGTATTGAGCGATCCGGTTAATTCTTCTTTTTCCCGCGCGCGTTTACTGTTGAGATAATCGTTGAAAACCGCCGCCGCATTGCGTCGATTGAGAATGATATACTTGCGGGTCAACGGCAATCCGCTCTGCTCCGCCTCTACCGCCTTGTCTACTTTCGGAGCATTATCGGCATGCGTTTTCGACGACGCTCGCGCCTTTACGGTCGCTTTTTTGCCCGATGCGGCATCCGATTTCGCTTTATGTACGGCCGCCTCTTTTTCCTCGTTCGTCTCTTCGAGAATCTCTTCGGCGCGGCGGGTAATATCGTCGATATTTTTGGCCGTGGGGCGACGCACGATCGTACGCACGGCAGTGCGGGTGTGCGCGTCAAACGAGGGCGCGGGACGCTCCGGCTCGTGATGCTCGTAGTCCGTTACCTCGATTTCGCGCTCTTTGTGCCGAAAGCGGACAAACGATTCGGCGCGTTGCGGCACCGCCGATATATCCTCTTCTTGCGGCGGCACGGTCGCTTGTTTCGGTTCTGTTTGCGCCCGCGTCTCTTCGGTCGATTCTTGCCGCGAAGATTTCGGTTGATCCGGCAAATCGACCGCAGGCGCAGATTCTTCTTTTTTCCCTACGGTGGCATGGGCGGATCTTTCTTCGGAAACGTCCGCATAGGACTGCGGATGCGTCAACGTATCGTATAAAGCGTTGCCCTCCTCGATGGCACGCCGCAACTTTCGGGCAATATCCTCCGCGCCGACCGACGGCTCTTCTCCCGCAAACGGTTGCGAATCGGTAACCAACCGATCGATCTCTTCCAAAATATTTTTGGCGTGCTCGGTAGGAAGTTCTTCCGGTTCCGTCCGCTCTTCTTGCGACTCCCGCAAGACCGACACGTCGTTATCCTGCGGGAAGTCCCTTTCTTCCGGCAACGCATTCTCCGCAACCGATCCGTCGGCAAGCTCGTCCGCAACCGATACGATC
>CAMUPJ010000158.1 GCA_947090725.1 uncultured Clostridia bacterium | reverse complement strand
CGCTTATGATATAAGTCGTATCGTCTATTTTGTCAATCGTAAACCAATCTTTCATTTTATTTGTTTTTATGCTCTTCTTTGATAATGTCTATTGTTTTACCGCCAATACCGAAATTTTTATCGGGCAACTCGGTAATTGTGGTAGTAAAAAATTCTTGCGGAATATTCATAATTTCCGAAGATACTTCCGTCAAACGCTTTATAAGCAATATTTTTTGTTCGTCGGTTAATTTCCCACTTTCGATTTTTATATAAGGCATTATTCACTCCTTTATATATCTATTTTTGCTAATATAGGTTTCGAGCATATCTCTATAAGTCGTTTATTCGCAACACATTGAGAATAACAACCGCATAAACCACCTACTTATCGACAAATGCTCGATAGACCCCTTTCATCGAAATTTATCTTTACTTTTTGTTCGGCTTTCTTTTAATGCGCAACAATCCAATAAAATCATTATACAAGGAAGTATCCGTAGGCTCAAACATTATCCATTTCCCGTCATGGTAAGTGTGGGCATTGTCATACACCTCTTGCACTTCTTTTGAATAGATTTCTTTGTCTGCTTCAAATTTTATCCGCTCGTCTTTACCCAAGACTATCATAAACCCTATGCAATGTTCTCTTGCATACAAGGCGCAAAGCGTTTTACCACCCTTGCGATATTTGTATTCGTATTTCCATGCTTTGCCGCCTTTACCCCATAAGCGTTCCATATCGTAGTTTTCGTCGATTAAAGCACATAGCTTATTCCATACTTCGTATAAAGGTTCACCGACCAAACCCGTCATTTCTTTTGCATTAGGTATAGTATCAAGCATATAAGACCTCCGATTTCTCCCACGGATTATCGTAGTTGCCGTTATTTTGCCGCTATGTATAAATAGCAATGTGCTTTACCGTCTTTTGTGTATTCGGCGGGAACGGTGCTTTCGTAATCTGTGGTGAATGCGCGCTTCATTTCGCCGCTTGCCGTAAGCTGCCAGACTTTTGACCACGCCTTGTTTGCACACTCGGCAATCGTTTCGCCGCTCTCGTCTATCTTGACATACTTACCCTGCGCAACGCAATCTTCCATCTTCGCAAAGAAGTCGGCTGTTACTGTCATTACGGACAAATTATACTTGCCCTTCTCGTCGCTCTCGTAATCGCCGTATACCGAAATCGGCGAAAGCCCTTTTACGGGTACGCCGTTTTCCATAAAGTCCAACGGAATTTTGCCCGTCATAATGTCCGCCCAAAGTTCGCTGATCCTTGCCATTCCGCTCTCGGAATTGTCTGTGCGTATTGTAACGCTCTTAAATGAATATGCCATAATTTCATACTCCTATAACAGAATCTTTTCGATCTTAAAATCACAATAGTATTCGGCCGTTTTTCCGATAAACTTCAAAACGCAATAATCGGGATCGGTTACGCCTTGTTTATAAAACAGTCTATCGCCAAAGTGCCAAATTTCGTCTTTGGTTGCTTGGTCGGTGCAGACTTACATTTCGCCTGTTATGGAAACGCCTTGATACTTAAATTTTCCGCGTTTATAAAGATAAATACAAGCTTTATTATTTTCCAAATACTGTTTTACTTTGTTGGACGAGGTGTTGGTAGAGAAGTAAATCTCGTTCCCGTCTATTTTGCGAGGGGCCATCATAGCTCTTATTACGGGAAAACCTTGCGCATTGACCGAAGCAATAAACGCCGTTTTTTGTTCTGATATAAATTGCATAATTTGTGCTTTGTCCATTCCCGCTCTCCTTTCACATAGGTCTGAGATTTTTGTTGAGTCTGTCTATGATCCACGCAATCCGCTTTTCTTTCCCCGCATCTGTCTTTGCGTCAAAATATGCCCGCGCATAGGTTTTGCGAACCGATAACGGCATAGCCAGAAAATTTGCGTAAGCCGGTGCGTCTTTGGGAAGCAATGCGGACAAAACGGCGATTTCTTTTTCCCCGAGTTGCATCAAATCGGGCGCATCCCACCGTCCGTTTTTCTTGGCTTCCTCTATCTTCGCTCTGCCGAAATCGGTCATAAGCCCCTGCTCTTCCAGACGTTCGACCAGTGCCTTATTTTTTGCCGACCAATTGCTTTTATCTCTCCGCAAAGCAAAATATTTCTTATACGTTTTGTCGTCAAGGCTTTGCATCTGTCCGTCGATCCATCCGAAACAAAGCGCTTCTTCCAACGCCTCGTCGGGCTTGATTGTTTTCGGGCCGCCGGGTTTACCGAATAGAAGCCAAACGCCGGCACTTGACAGGCAATGCGCGGTAAGCCATTCCCTGAATTCCGTCCGATCGTTAAATAACATAACGTCTTTCACGTGCCGTATCCTCCTCTTGTTCCTTTATCCTATCGTTATGTAATATCTTTTTCATACCGCTTCGTATATACCCGATTATACCATATGCAAAGCGGTTTTTCAAGCAAAGCGACAAACTTTACCGTTCCCGCTCTTCGCGCCATAAAAAAGCGACCGAAGTGCGAATATTTTACGCACTCGGCCGCAAACCCAACGTATTGCCAATCGGCAGTTTTCTTACAACAAGAATCTATAGAGATTTACAATATCTTCTTTTGTCGGATCTTTCGGATTTCCGGGTCGGCAAGCGTCATCCATTGCCGACTGTGCAAGGAAGTCGATGTCTTCCTCCTTTACAATGCCTTTGAGGTTCTGCGGGATTCCCACGTCTTGGGAAAGCTGTGCCACCGCCTGACAAGCCGCTTGCCTTGCTTGCTCTATCGTCATTTTGTCTACGCCTTGTACTCCCATTGCTTTGGCAATATCCCGATATTTATCCCCCGTTGCGTCGGCATTGTACGCCATGACGGTAGGCAACAGAATCGCATTTGCCACACCGTGCGGCGTATCGTATACCGCGCCCAAGGCATGTGCCATAGAATGAACGATCCCCAGGCCCACATTGCTGAATCCCATACCAGCAATATATTGCCCCAGCGCCATTCCCTCTCTGCCTTCCTTTTCGTTGTCGACAGCGCCGCGCAAGCTTTTGGAGATAATTTCGATGGCCTTCAAATGAAACATGTCGGTCATCTCCCACGCGCCCTTCGTAATATAACCTTCGATGGCATGCGTCAGCGCATCCATACCCGTAGAAGCCGTCAACCCCTTGGGCATCGTACACATCATGTCACTGTCCACGACGGCTACCACCGGTATGTCGTGCACGTCCACACATACGAATTTGCGTTTCTTCTGCACGTCGGTTATCACGTAGTTGATGGTAACTTCCGCCGCCGTACCTGCGGTAGTGGGAACGGCAATAATGGGAACGGACGGCTTTTTCGTGGGCGCCACTCCCTCCAAAGAGCGCACGTCCGCAAACTGAGGATTGTTGATAATGATACCGATTGCCTTTGCCGTATCCATGGAAGAACCACCGCCGATCGCAATAATATAATCCGCTTTGCTCTTCTTGTAAGCCGCAACGCCCGATTGTACGTTTTCAATCGTAGGATTGGGCTTTATATCGCTATACACCGCATAGGCAAGATTTGCGGCTTTCAGTACGTCCAATACTTTATCCGTCACCTTGAACTTTACGAGATCGGGATCGGAGCACACAAACGCTTTTTTCAGTCCGCGCCGCTCTACTTCGCCAACAATCTCTTTTATGCTTCCCGCGCCGTGATAACTCGTTTCATTCAATACGATTCTGTTTGCCATACAAAGACTCCTTTATATTTTAATTCCGATACCTTACCGTTTCCCGTCGGTATCAAAAGAATTGTACCACACCGCATCCGATTTTATCAATATCTTGCAAATCTCCGCACTGCTACAAACCCGAATTGTGCACGGTTACGGTAATCGGACAGAAACGGAAAGTCACTGATATAGTTTGCATTTCAACACAAAAGAATTCCAAAATGACTCAATATCATATCCGCTATATGTTTGTCAAAGAAAATTCTTTTGAAACAAGTTCCCCCTCATTGCCAATAAGACGAAACTG
>CAMUPJ010000157.1 GCA_947090725.1 uncultured Clostridia bacterium | reverse complement strand
GAATTTCCGGTTCCACCAAAACGATATTTAACATAACGGGATATAGTATAGCACGCTTTCGGGGATAGGGCAAGCGCATGCACTCAATTTATCGGTTCGGGCGTCTGTGTTTTTTGCGCTTTTTTGCGCGGCTTTTTTACTATGCGTTTTGCGACTTTCCGCAATAGGGCGCCAACGGCGGCGCGGGATAGGAAAAATCCCAGAAGTTGCGCGGCAACGGCATAAAAAAATACCTGCCCGTCGGTATGAAAATAGAGCACGAGCGTATGCAGTCCCACTACGCAGAATGCCAGCACGACGTCGGTGATGACGGTAAACACGATGCCCGCCGACTTGCGGACCGGGGAAAGGATACCGTCGATTGTGCCGCATCCCAGTCCCGCCGCAAAACTTAGGAGAAAGACGGTAACCGTCATTTGAAAATGCGTTTTAAGAGCGGTTGTTTGGCGCCGCTGTAGCGCAAACCGCTCACCGTTCCTTCGAATTCGAGGGTGCCGAGCGCCGCATTGAATTGCACGATGCGGAGTTTTTCGCCGCTTACGACGAGGTTGCCGCATACCGATACCAGATTGAGCGAGGTATCGCAAGAAGAAATGACCTTTTCGATACCCGTCAGACTGCCTTTTTCCCGACAAGTCAAGCGCAATTCGTGGCTGCGCGTTTTGTTTTCCGTTCCGTTTTCCATAATGTCACCTCTCTCTATGTATATGCCGTCGCGGCGGAAAATAATACGAACGGCAAAGGAAAATGAGTTGCTTTTTTTACGGTAGTTTGTTACAATAATACTATGTCCGCGATCAAGCAAACCAAACGCCCGAAGGCGCAGGTTGCCCGTTTCGATTTTGCCCGTAGGGTAAAAGCGCCGAACGGTTTTTTTCGGTGGTTGACCGGCGTAGTGGCAGGCGCAGGCCTCAGAGGTCACAAGGTTACCGTTCGCAAACACGGGTGCGAAAACTTGAAACCGCCCTTTTTCGTGATCGGTACGCACAGCTCCTATCTCGACTTAAAGACAATGGTCAAGGCGCTGTATCCGAATAAAGTGACCTATGTTTGTTCTCTGGACGTGTTGACCATGCATTCCGAGTGGTTGATGAATCGCATCGGGATTATCTTTAAGCGCAAGTTTATTCAAGACGTGCACTTGCTCAAAAACATGAAGCATTCGGTAAACGATCTGACCGATTGCGCGCTCGTTTTGTATCCCGAAGCGAAATTCACGCTGGACGGCACGACAAGTTATATGCCCGAGTCGCTCGGCAAGTTGGCCAAATATCTCGACGTACCCGTCGTGGTGGCCAATATGCACGGCAACTATGTTTCGCAACCGCAGTGGAGTCGCGGTGCCAAAGAGAAAGAACCGCGCATCAGGCGCAAAACGCCGCTTGTTACCGATCTTACGCTGATCGCTTCGAAAGAAGAACTCAAATCGCTCGGAAGCGACGAAATACAGGCGCGCATCCGCAGTGCAATGGAATACGATGACTTTGCCTGGCAGAAAGAGAACAACGTTGTCATCGACGATCCGCGCAGAGCCGAAGGCTTGCACAAGCTTTTGTATAAATGTCCGCACTGCGGGACGGAATTCGCCATGACGAGCTTCGGCACGCACTTAAAGTGCACGCACTGCGGCAGCGAGTGGGAAATGGATACTTTAGGCGAATTGCATGGCATACAATGCGAAACGGTATATGCGCATATCCCCGATTGGTTTGATTTTCAGCAGGCATCGGTATGTAACGAAGTGGAATCGGGCATGTATCGGTATGAGGCCGACGTGCATCTGTGCACGCTCCCGTATAAAAAATTGTACGACTGCGGCATGGCGCATTTCGTGCAGACGTCCGACGGCATGACGCTGTCCGGTACGGCATACGGCGAACCGTTTGAAGAACATTGGAAAGGAAACGCCGTAAACGGGATGCATATCGAATACAATTATCAGCGGATCGGCGACGCGTTCGCCATCTCGACGGTAAACGAAAGCTATTGGTGTTTTGCCGCCGATAACGGCGTGATCACCAAATTGAGTTTGGCTACCGACGAGATTTATCGCAGAAGCCGCTTGCCCGATGAGATTCCCGTGGTGACGACCGATCACCGAGAGGCGCAGGCGCTGAAAGAACTCGCCGATGCCGTGGAATAAATATTTTTGCGTCTATTAAATCAGTGCTTTGGGCACGTAGAGGTAACAAAATGGATATTGTAAAGCAACTCAGTGAAGAATTCGCTATGCGCGCCGATTATTCGGCCAACATCGTCACTTTGCTCGACGACGGAAACACCATTCCGTTTATTGCGCGCTACCGCAAGGAAATGCACGGGGCGTGTGACGACCAGGTCTTGCGCGAATTTGCCGACCGTCTGACGTATTTGCGCAATCTCGTCAAGCGCAAAGAGGAAGTGCAGGCTTCCATCGAAGCGCAGGAAAAGTGGACCGACGAGCTTGCCGCGGCGCTCGAGGCGGCCAAGACGCTTACGGAAGTGGAAGACGTTTATCGGCCTTACAAGCAGAAGAAAAAGACAAGAGCATCGGTGGCTATCGAGCGCGGGTTGGAGCCGCTTGCCGATCTTATCATGGCACAGCAAATCCGGGAAGGGGAGGTTTTGCCGCTGTGCGAGCCGTACATTGAGGAGGAAAAGGGTGTAAAAACCGCGGCGGAAGCGTTGGCGGGCGCGCAGGATATCATCGCCGAGCGAATTTCCGACGATGCCAATATCCGCAAATCGCTCCGTGCTCTGTTAAACGAAATCGGCACGGTAGACGCCAAGCTCGATCCCAAAGATTCCAACAATCCGAAAAAATCCGTTTACGAGATGTATGCGGAGTTTTCCGAAAAAATCTCGGCGATTCCCAGCCATCGTATTTTGGCCGTCAACCGCGGCGAGGCGGACGAATGCCTTAAGGTATCTGTCCGTGTGGACGAGGAGACGGCGCTTAACAAAATCAAAGCGTTGTACAAAAAGGAAAGCATTTTCTCCGACGTTATGGACGCCACGATTGCCGACAGTTACGAGCGGTTGATTTTTCCTTCCGTCGAGCGGGAAGTGCGGGGAGAACTTACCGACAGGGCCAATGAACAGGCCATCAAAATGTTCGAACAAAACCTAAAGCCGCTTTTATTGCAACCGCCTCTGAAGGGCAGAGTGATTTTGGGACTCGATCCCGCGTACCGTACCGGTTGCAAAATCGCCGTGATCGATGCGA
The DNA here is from genome assembly GCA_947090725.1 of uncultured Clostridia bacterium. GTDB lineage: Bacteria > Bacillota > Clostridia > Christensenellales > Pumilibacteraceae > Pumilibacter. Next base: position 802 of record CAMUPJ010000157.1, on the reverse strand, counting down.
GCGGAAACGTGCTCGACCATACCGTGGTGTATCCCACGCCGCCGCAGAAAAAGACCGAAGAGGCGAAAGCAACGCTCAAAGCTTTGATCAAGAAGCATAACGTAGACGTGATCAGTATCGGCAACGGCACCGCCAGTAAAGAGAGTGAAATTTTCGTGGCCGAACTGATTAAAGAATGCGATCGTCCGGTAAGTTACGCCGTCGTCAACGAGGCGGGTGCCAGCGTATATTCCGCCAGCAAATTGGGCGCCGAAGAGTTCCCCGACCTGACGGTGGAATACCGCAGTGCGATTTCCATTGCCCGCCGCTTGCTCGATCCGTTGGCGGAGCTTATCAAAATCGACGTAAAGAGTATCGGCGTGGGGCAGTATCAGCACGATATGCCGCAAAAGCGTCTTACCGAAGTGCTTACCGGCGTGGTGGAGGACTGCGTAAACAGCGTGGGTGTAGATCTGAATACCGCGTCGTACAGTCTGTTGGCGTTTGTGTCGGGACTCAATACCGCCATTGCCAAAAATATTGTCAAATACCGCGAAAGCAAACCTTTCCGCAGTCGCGAACAGTTGCGGGAAGTCCCTAAACTCGGCCCCAAAGCATACGAGCAGTGTGCGGGATTCCTCCGTATTACCGACGGCGACAACGTGCTCGACAATACGGCAGTCCATCCCGAAGCATATGAAGCGACCGAAAAGTTGCTTGCAAAATACGGTAAAAGCGACGAGGACGTAAAGTCGGGCAAGCTGGAAGACATCCGCGCCAAGGTTGCGGCAGAAGGCGCGGCCAAAGTAGCGGAAGAATTACA
>CAMUPJ010000156.1 GCA_947090725.1 uncultured Clostridia bacterium | reverse complement strand
ATGGGTAAATAAAAATAGGCTTGCTTTTGGATTGCAAACCTATCTTATAATAACACTTTTATAAATTTTTCTTTCTTTTTTGACAAAGTGTCAAATCCGTATGTACGCCCGTACATATGCGGCCGAAAAAAAATCAGCCGCGCGTGTTGTCCTTCACGCTGTCGCGTATCACGAGATGCGTGGGGATGGATGTAACGGTGTCGGTCTTACCCAACACGTAGTCGATATACGCAAATCCTTCGGCGCGGGTATCTACACTGATGGTGGTAAGCGCGGGCTGAAAATAGGGCGTAAATTCGAGGTTGTCGCACCCTATCACCGAAACGTCGTCGGGAATACGCAGTCCGTGGTTGTAAAACGCCTTGAGCGCCCCCATGGCCATCATATCGGTCAGACACAGCACCGCGTCGAACGGCTCGTTCGCACGTATCAACCGTTCCGCCAACGCAAAACCCACGTCGTACGCTTTGGACAGCGGATAGTCGGCACTGAGGATCGTTTTGTCGTTTTCCGCAAAACCGTAGGCGGCGCGGTTCTCGGTAAAGCAACACACGCGCGCGTCCTTTTGCGTAAGCCATTCTTCCAGTCCCGCGATAAACGCCACGTTTTTATGTCCCGTTCGCTGCAAGTACGCCATGGCTTCGTGCATACCCGTGCGGTAATCGATGGAAACCATGCTGCTGTCCGCCGTGCAGTTGATGAGCTTGGTGCCAGCTTCCGAAAATACGTCGTAGCACGAAAAGTCGCACGTGAACATCGCCAGATTCACAATGCCGCACACGCGGTTTGCCGCCAGATCCTCGAGCACGCGTTGTACGTCGCGGTTCTTAATGGCAAACGCCGCCACCACGTAGTTGTCCACGTTGGCACGTTCCACCATGGCGTCTACGAGCGTCATATAATAGGGATTAATCAGATCTTCCACCAACACAGCGATCAGATTGCTTCGGTTGCGCGCCAAGTTGCCCGCCAGCTTGTTGGGAATATACTTCAGTTCCGCAATCGCTTTGCGCACCTTTTGTTCCGCTTCTCGGGAAATGTATCCCACGCCGTTTATAACGCGCGATACGGTTGCGGTGGATACGCCCGCATATTCGGCAACCTCTTTCTTTGTAACCATTGCTATATCGTCCTCTTTGCTACCCTGCTGTTTTATTTATAATACAACACAAAAGCGCGATTTGTCAACCGCGCGGAATTTTGCTTTATATTCTTTTCCTCCTGCCCTGCAAGCAAACCTGCGATACCGAAGGTATTCTTCGGCATACAAAAAGCGCCGAGTCGTCTCGACGCTTTTCCCAAGTTTATTTGTGCTGCGGAAATTATTTGTCGCTCAGGCATCTGTAGGTCACGACGCGCTCGCCGCCGCTGAGCGGAAGCGTCACGTCGGGATTTTGCAAGAGTACGTTCTCGGGTGTGGTGCCGAGAGCTTTGGCGACTTCCCAAAGCGTTTCGCCCTTACGCGCTACGTGGATCGCCACGGCGCCGGTGGGCAGGGCGCGCTCTTCTCCTACGGTCAGACTGCTGATCACATATTTGACTTCTTCACGGCAAGCCGAGTATTCCACGGCAATATCCGCTTTGATTTCCAATGCGCCGTCTCTGCGGACTTTGACCGAAACAAGCGTGACGATTCCCTTGGCGGTTACCGTATCGCCCGCACGGAGCGGAGCGGACACGGTAATCGAAAACGGAAGTTCGACCGTCGCCGAAGCTTTTTGTCCTTCTTCGGAACAATATACGATACCGGCCGCTACCATGCCTTCCACGGTGAGTTTTCCGTCGCCCGCGTCTGCCGCCGTCACGCTGAGTCTGGGGCCGCAGACCGCCAGAATACGGTCTGCAAGCGGCATATTGTCGTCCAACGTAACTTTCCCTTCTACGCGCTCCAAAAACGTATCGTCGCACACGGGCGTGGGAATCTTGATGGACTCGCCGGAAATGAGCAGTTCGTTGGTCACGCTGAAAGCGTCGCATACGGGATTGGCCACGTCTTCGCAAAACGCATAGTACGTAAAGCCGATCGTATAGTCGCAGGCGACCGAAGAACTTTCGCCGCCGATGAGTTCCGCATGCGACGACGTAATTTGCGCCGTGACGGAACAGAGATCGCTGCTGTGCGTACCCACTGCCGAAAGTTCGACGGAAAACGGCGTTTCGGTGCGAACGGACGTCACGCTATCGCCGCTACGGGCGGTGATGTCGTTGATAATGATACCCTCGACGGTAATCATATCGTTGCCGGCAAACCGCTTTAAGATACAGCAACGCGGCTCGCAGAACAACAGTTCGTCCACGCCTTGCGCGTCTACCGTTTCGGAAAAGCCGTGACTTTCACTGCCTCTGCCGCTCAATCGGGTATAGTCCAAACGGTCGTCGTGGGTATAAATGCCGTCGCCGCCGCTTGTCAGTGCGTGTACGCTTTCTTCCGCCACGCCCAACAACCAGACTTCGGCAACACAGGCAAGCTTGATTTCGGTTTCGGTGGCAAGCACTATGTCGGTGTCCAACACGCAACTGTCGAAAATAGGTTGCGTACGCGTCGTAATTCCCTCTCCCATAAGTTTATCGGAAAATTCGGCCACATAGTCGAGACTGCGGCACACCCCCTCGCCGTCGAGCACCAACACGCGGAAATTCGCCTTTCCGCTATACCGAGCTTCGCCGGTAAATACCTCGCCGGCGACGACGCTTACGTCAGCCGAGGCGGATAAGACCTTGCCTACGGTAAATCCTGCCGGCAACAGTCGTGCCTCTACCACCGCTTGACCCGCGGCAAGCCTTTGCGGATATGACGGCGTGAGGTCGGAATAAACGGGTTCAAAAGCCATAAGTGTCTTTGCCTCCTAAAAAAGATGATTTGTCCTAAATAACACTATATTATACAGGCGGCCCGTCCCGTTTAGAACAACTATTCTTACAAAATCCATAAAAAATATTTCCGGCAACAAGCGGCCGCACAGAGTCGCCGCAAAAGATAAGGTATAACCGTCTTTTCAATGGGGCAAACTTATTCCATGAGAAAGAGCGCTTTAACCATCGAAGAAGTCAAAACTTTTGTCAACAGTCTTGCGGGAAAACCGTTGCGAATCTCGGTCAACAAAGGAAGGAAAAAGATTATCCGTTACAGCGGTTGCATCCTGGCGATTTATCCCAAAGTTTTCACACTGAAGATTGCCGACGACAAAAACCTCGAACTGCTTGCATGCTCGTACAACGACCTCATTTGCGGCGACATCAAATTGCAACCCGTGGGTTAACTTCCCTCGCCGACAACCCGACGCTTTATAAGGAAAAAGAGTAGTCACACCGTGCAACTACTCTTTTGTTATTATCTGCTTACTTTTACAGCGTATCGAAATCGTCGTCTAAGTCGTCCAAGTCGTCTTCGTCCTCTAAGTCGCCGTCTTCGAAATCCGCTTCGTCGGGCAAATCGGGATAATCGAAATCTTCGTCACCCGCCGTGCGCACGAACTCCTCTTCTTCCTCCTGCTCCTCTTCCGAACTGAGAAGCGTGTCTTCGTCCAGCGGCAGAATGCCGATAGGCGTGCTTTCTTCCTCATCGGACTCGAGCGCCGCCCACTCGTCTTTTTCCTCGCCGGCCGCTCGCTCTTCTTTTTCCTTTTGGCAGATAAAGCAGATTTCCTCGTCTTCGCCGATATAGTTCACATGGCAAATCGGGCAGAGCTTTTCTCCCCCTTCCTCTTCGTCGGGTAACAACATACTCGGATCGGCAAGCCCCATTTCCACCTTGCAAACAGTGCAATATTTTTCTTTGGATTTAATGTAGTTCAGCTCGCATCTCGGACACAAAATGTATGCCGGCTTTTTCTCTTCTTTTTTCACACAAAAAGCTCCCTTTTTTACTCGCCATTATTATATTCATAATCACCGTGTTTGTAAACTGTTTTACAACGGTTTTTCGATTTTTTTTAATTTGCCCCTATGTAAAAAAGACGACGGTAGAATATGCTCCGTGCGTCTTTTGCTTTTTTGATGGATTTATGCGCTTATTTGCGCAAAAATTTACGACAAGAGGAAGTCAGAGCACATCTTGCGGGTAAAAGCGAGGAGTTCGGCGGCGCCTTCGTCGAGGCGTTGT
>CAMUPJ010000155.1 GCA_947090725.1 uncultured Clostridia bacterium | reverse complement strand
CATCGCCCTGCCACAGTCCGTGCGCGTTGGAGTAGAGCATGTAATACAGCGTGCCCCCTCCCGTGAAATCCCCGCTGTAATAGAAGCGGTTGCCACTTCCTTGATAAGCGGCAATCTCCGGTCCCGAAGCAGACCTTGCGTCGGCTTGCACTTCGGCGCGGGCACGCATATTCGGCAACAACCCCATTGTCGTCACACACAAGGCAACGACGAGAAGCGCCGACAAGGCAATCCACGCAAAACGCCCGGTTACATTCTTCGTGTTTCTCATAGTCTATCCCCTTTTTTATTTTTTTACAGGTTGTATTTGTGCAATTCCGCTTTAAGTTCATCGATCATTTTCTGACCTTCCCGCGTGTTTAAGAAGCGGTTGGTAAAAGAATTCCAATCGGTATTGTACTTAGAAGAATCCAAACCGATGTTGTCCCACGTTACTTCCCCTATCGTAGAAGTGTTGTAGCCCCCGTAGTTGGTAGCGATCAACCCGATGAACGCTTCGTAACTTTCCTGCCCGATGGTATCCCAATCGTCGATGATACGCGGCGTTTGCACATAAGTGATTTTGTCGACGTATGCGTAGTCCTGCGCCATTTGCATATAGCCCTGTACGAGTTCGTAATCGGTGGAAAAACCGGGATTGTAGCTGAGCGACCAATCCACGAACATATGCAGATCGAATGCCGCGTCTTTGGTTTTTGCGGTAATGTTGCAACCGTTGGCGTCCTGCCCCATAAGGCTGACTTTCTCCCCCGCTTCGTTCACCTCGTAATGCTCTCCCTCCACACCGTAGGTAAATACGTCGTATCCTTCGTCGGAAAGCATAAACTCGAACATATCGAGAATTGCCTTTATCTTATTTTTTCCCAGCTCGCCGTTGATGCAACTGCCGCACCAAAATCCGGGATTGCCGCGCAAACCGTACGCGCCCGTTTCCCCTTTGGGCGGCGCAATGACGGCGATCGCCTCTTTTGCCTGTTCGCGCGTCAAACGGTTGGCGGCGCGAAGCTGTTCTACGTAGGTATTGTAGTACACGTTATCCACCATGATCCCCGTACGGTTGGAACAGAAATTGTTGATCTTCGTAGCGTCGGTCATTGCCGTATAGTCGGGATCCATAATGCCCTCTTTATACAGACGGTTGAGGAACGCCACGGCTTGCTTGTTCTCTTCCGTCACCCAACTTGCGGTGGGATCGCCGTTGGCATCTTCCACCCAGCCCCAGTAGGTACCGCCCATCGCTTGGAACACCCAGTTATTGTACCACATGAGATTTCCGCTGCAAGTGTAGCCGTAGGTATCGTCTTTGCCGTTATTATCGGGATCGTAGATAGTAAACGCCTTTGCCAAACGGTAAAACTCGGTAAGCGTCTCGGGCAATACGAATTTGTACTGCTCGTATTGCGCAGGCGTCATATCGTCCGCACGCGAGAGAATCCCCTCTTTGACGAGAATCGTGCCGAGCTTGGCGTTGAGGTTGTTTATCCAATCCTGTCGCACAAACATCACGTGCGTTTGCTTGATGGTGATCGGCAAGAAATAGTGCTTGTTCTCCAAATAGTCGATCCGTTCGAGCAACCAATCGTATTCGTGCAAGCGCTCGTAGATTTTGGGATACGTGCTTTGCGTAACGTATTTGTCCCAATCGAGCACCGCACCGTCACGAATCATCTTTTTGAAAATCTGCGGCCGATCCACGGCGTAGTTGATGAATATGTCGGGCAGATTGCCTGTGTTGTACAGATTGTTGATAGTCTGCTCCCAGTCGCCGTATCCGCAAGTCACGGAGCGCATATCGTAGCCGCCGTTCTTTTCCTTCAGCGTAGTGTAAATGGGTGTCTCCTGTCTACGCGCCGTATTGAGCGCGGCAAAGTCCCACTTGAACATCGTGATCTCGCCGGAATCATTTCCGCCGCCGCAACCGACGAGCGCACACAACAGTACGCATCCCAGCACGACACACATCCATTTTGTCCATTTTCTCATAACGTTTTCTCCCGTTTTAATTTTACAAATACGATCAGCTTTTTACGCCGCCCAGCATGACGCCCTGTACAAAGTACTTCTGCACGAACGGATACACGCACACGATGGGAATAATTGCCACAAGGATTGCCGCCGCGCTCTGTCCCTCGGCAAAAGTGATGGTGGAATCCACCCCACCCACGCTGTCGAGCGCCGTATTGGCGGAAAGAATGTTGCGAAGCGCCAACGATAACGGCGCGTAATCGGCGTTGGTGATAAACAACATCGGCCAGTACCAGTCGTTCCAACGCTCCACCGCGTAAAAGAGCGCCACCGTGGCCAAACCCGCTTTGCTCAGCGGAAGAATGAATTGCACCAATATGCGCAGTTGCGAAGCGCCGTCTATTTCACACGCTTCCAGAATTTCCTCCGGAACCGCACGGAAAAAGTTGCGCAGAATAATCATATTGAAGCCGCTGATCCCGAACGGAATCACTACCGAGAGTATGCTCGTGGCGTTGTACGTCAGAAGCCCCAAGCTTTTGACCACCAAATAGAAAGGCACCAAGCCGCCGCCGAAAAACATCGTAAACAGTACAAAGAAGAAAAATACTTTCTTAAAAGGCATATCTTCGCGCGACAATGCGTACGATCCTATGATGGTAAGCACCATATTGTATATCGTACCCGCAACGGTGGTAAACATCGATATAAGGAAGGAACGACCGATATTGCTCTGTACGAAAATAAACTTGAAATTCTCTATCGTAAAATGTCGCGGTATAGTGATAAAATTGCTTTGATAATAATCCACCTTGCTGGCCACCGAGATAAGAAGCTCGTATACCAACGGAAACAGGCAGATAACACCGAACAGCACAAGCAAAATCGTGTTGACGATGCCGAATACGGTTACTTTCTGTTTTTTTCCGGTAATCTCAATCATACAATCCCTGCCCCGTAACCAGCTTGACGACTTTGTTGCTAACCAGCAACAAAATAAAATTGATGAGCGCTTTGAACAATCCGAGCGCACTGCCGCGCTCTACGTATCCCTTGGCAATACCGATTCGGTACGCGTAGGTATCGAGTATATCCGCCACATTGTACACCGACGCATTGTACAGATTGAACACCGCGTCGAAGCCCGCGTTGAGGATATTGCCCACCGACAAAGTAAACATCGTAACGATGATGGGCATAAGGCACGGGAGCGTAATGTGCCACATCTTCTTAAACCTGCCCGCACCGTCTATTTCTGCCGCTTCGTAGTAGTTGGGATCTATTCCGCTTATGCCTGCCGTATAAATAACAGTTCCCCACCCCGCATTTTTCCATATATCCGAAAGAATCAAAATAAAATAGAAGTTTTTGGACTGCGTAAGATAACTCACTCTGTCCAACCCCATCATGAGCCGAATGTTATTGATGATACCGCCGTTCACCGCAAAGATATTGTACACGATGCCCGAAATAACGACCCACGAAATAAAGTAAGGCAAGTAAATAGCGGTCTGAACGCTTTTCTTGAGTTTGACGTGCCCCACTTCGTTGAGAAACAATGTGAGCAATATGGGGAACGGAAAGCAAATGAGAAGTTTCAGAAGACTGATGATGATTGTGTTGCGGAATGCGCGCATAAAGTCATTGGTCTTAAAAAGCCATATGAAATGTTCCCAACCGTGATTCGCCGCCCACGGACTGCCTAAAATTCCCAGCTTGGGATAATAGTCCTTAAACGCCACCAATACGCCGTACATCGGATAATAGCAAAAAATCACAAACCACAGTACGACGGGTATCAGCAAAAGATAAATTTGCCAATACTTACGACTGCGGCGCTTAAACGACTTGAACTTAACGGATTTTTCTTTCATACACTTTCCCGATAAAAAATATTGCGGAACCACAAAACGCACTTACGCAACCCACGTTCGTTGTTTCTATTTACAAATATATTTTAATATGTTATTATGATTTTGTAAATACAAAAAAATATCATAAAAATGAGTTTTATTATCATGACAAAAGCAAAAAATCCGATAAAAACGACAATCGAAGAAAATATTGTAATTTTCCCCTATCACGAACGCGGCGTGCCCATAAGCGTGCCCATCGTATCGAAGACGTACTGCAATTCGCAATACAAAATATTTCGCAAGCACACGGATCTGTATT
>CAMUPJ010000154.1 GCA_947090725.1 uncultured Clostridia bacterium | reverse complement strand
TTGCGCACGATGATTTCAAAGAAAACGACGTGGATATTAACATGAGCGTGACGGACGAAAACGGTAATGTGATCAATACCGCTACGGCGCTCATCCGTTCCTATCCCGTACAAAACGCGGATTTTGCATTCGGCGTGCGGAGCAGCGGCGTGGGAGATGCGTATATTACGATCAGCGACCGCGACCCTTACGGATTTTCCGTATCCAAAGTCATAACCGTACATGTGCGCGGGAGAATCGAAGATGTCAATATGGATTTTTCCGATCTGACGGGCGACAGCTTGAACGTCGATGCCGGTAAGAACATTTCCGCCGATCTGACGTATGCATTGCACAACGGGCAATCCGCCAAAGATTTTCTCGGTACCCTCAATTCCTCGTTGACTATTGCATATCCTACGCATGCCAATGACGAGGGGCCGACGCTTGCCGCTCCCGAATTCGGTAAAGACGGTGTTACCAATGCCGCCGATACGATTGTAGTCGAAGGAATGAGCAGAGATGCCGCAACGAGCAGATGGCGCGTGTTCCCGCGCCTGACGGCAGGAACCGGATCCACGCTTACTTCGTCGCTTACGTTTGCCGTGGGCGCTAACGTGCAACAGGGCGTATACGAATTTACGTTCTTGTTGGCTTCGCAAGGTTTGGTCAAGAGTCCGGAAGGGTTTTCGTATGCGCCCGAAAACGAACGCGAATTCACCGTTCGCATCAACGTGACGCACTTGGCGTCGTATTTCCGCTTTGACGATGCTTTCGATTTTTCTTCCTATGAATACGATAAATATACCGAATTGGAAGGCAATACGCTGACGATCGCCGCAGGTACGGGCAACGGCGGATTTACGACTTTTACGCTTGCCGATCTGTTGCAGTTCTATTACGAGAACGACGACGAAGCCGCGAAAGACATCAACTACGACCGTTTGCATATAACGCCGGTGGAAAGCGGAGTTTCCGCCGCTACCGTTTGGGAGTCAAGAACGGGTCGGTTCGTCGTGCCGCGCGAGAATCAGGCGAATGTTAAATTGCAAATTGCGATGGGAGACGGCCAGTCGGGATTTTCCGAGGTTCTGACGATCGCCTATATTGCTCCCGTCAAAGAATTGCGTCTCACCGACAAAACCACGAATACTTCGTGGGAGAACGCGCAAACGATCTATTATAATGCGCCCGGTTCGAGCGGTATGTCGCTCAACAACGGTACTACCGATACGCTGGAATTGGTTTCGTTCTCCAATCGCGTCATAGCCACGACCGATCCCGCCGGCACGCCGTTACTCAATTCTGCCTTGATCAAATATCCCGAGAGATTGCAACTCGATATCGCGGTGATGTGGACGGGCAATTCGACGGCGCATATACTGTTGGCGAAAAAGCAGATAGGCAACAGCATCTATTATTTCGATCCGCAGGGCTTTAACGAAGATACCGCGGAAGCCAAAGACGCTTTGCTCCGCGTGTATTCCGACTTTACGAGCGGATACAATCTGACGGTACTCAAAGATTTGTTCTCGGTAAGCGTTGCGGATATGGGGGTCAATAAGCCGAATGCGGAGGGCGACGCCAAATCCGACCGTGATTTCCAGCGCCTTGTGCTGTTCTACAGTTATTACGACGAAAACGTTCGCTACTATAACGAGAATATCGAGCAGTCGCAGGATTCCTATTTGTTCCCCAACGGTCCGATGTTCCCGCTCAATGACAGACATGTTATACAGAATATCAACGATCTTTTGACCCATGATCTTGTAGCCTGCACGTATTACAATCTTGTTCGTCGTTTTGATGCGCTGAATGTTTTGGACTCGCAGTACAACGATCTTACGAATGCCGATCGGTTGGAATATCCGTCGGGAACACACTTTAATCTGTTTGCGAAAGGAACTATTTATTTGTCCGACGGCGTTACGCACAACGGCGGCAATACGTACGTCGTTACCCAACGCTCCGGCATGACGTATGTTCCGACGATCGCCCACAGCGTGTTTGAAATCCGTTTGGGCAACGACACCGATACCGATCGTTTGAAATGGATTGCAACGGACGGCGGCTACTATATGGTAGAGTGTGCGCCCGATACGCCGTTGACGAGATACGGATCCGTGCGGATTGCGGAGGCAGGCAAATTCGACGAAGCCGGTTGGCAACATCAGGATTTCTCCGTATATTCCTTCAACCAGGCAGTTAAGATCAAATCCATCTCGATTAATTCGATTCGTGTGGGTTCCGGTGACTCGATGACGGTAGGGGGAACTCCTATTGTATTGTATAAGAACGGCGCGCAAGGCAGCGGCACGATTGTATTGTTTTACGAAATTGTTTTCGAAAATCCCGAAAACAATCCTACGTTGGACTCGTTCCGTTTGGCCGAGGGATATTCGGTAGCGTTCAGCCGAGGCGATGCCAATCCCAACGTGAGCGCCGGCGAGCTCACGGCGGAAAATAATTATACGTTTCGCAGTTTTGTGGAACTCAGCGTACTTCCTTCGGCACCCAACGATATCTATACGTTGGAGATCCATGCGGGAAGTTCGACGGATTCGGCGGGACGACGCGTTGCGGCGTCGGTAGACGTTCGCGTGTCTACGCAGGTAGAGTCGGACGTTTTGTCGGCCACGGTTCGCGTGGGCAACACCGATCAAACAGTGGGTGTGTACGATGAAGATGCGGACAATCCGCCGGTATACCTGAAATACGTCAAGGCCGATGCTGCGAATGCGGTTGCCGAAAATACCTACCGTTTCGTATTCGATTTCGACATTTCGTCCGACTTGCACGTGGATACGAGTCTTCTCAGCTACCGCGCCACTGCGCTTACGGGAGCAACGGGTTGTTTTTATTCCCGCACGCAGGAGTATGCGAATGCCGATACGGTGAAAGGCGCGGATATTCTCGGGTATAAGTTGGTGCTGAACGGTGCGCGCAACGAAGGACAGAATCTGACGATTACCGTCATACAGACATTGCCGGGGGAAACGACGCCCACCGTCTATGAGCTGGTTGTGCAAATCATAATCGATGTGCCGGTTACCGATCTTAAAATGAAAATTACGCCTGCCGGCGGCAATGCCGTAACGCTTCAGAACGGCGGCGCCTTCCAGATCACGACCGACGGACGGACGGCTACGAATACGGATGCCGACTGGGTGGTGTATTCGTTGGATGCGATTATCAACGAAAGCGGCGAAAAACCGCTTACGGAAAATTACGACTTCTATCTGGAGGACGCAACAAAATTTTCCGATGTGTATCGCGTGGTAGGAAAAACGTTGTCGGTCAACTACAGCGCGCTTTCCGCCGACAACGCGACGTTGGCGCTCAAAGCCGGCGATATGACGATCCGTATCGGACTGACGCTCAAGACGAGCAAAATACTGATTCGCTTCAAAAACACTTCGCTTGCATCGGGTGTGTGGCAACAGAAAGATAACGCCGCTTTGGATTGTGCGGTGAACTTGCTCAATGCGGGAGACCCTTCGGTTACGTATTCCCATCCGGTCGAATATACGTATGAGATAGTGAACGGGACGCTGACGGTGCAGAAAAGCGGAAGCGTGTTTACGCCTGTGGGCAGTGCGGGTACGTTCCGTGTTACGGCGACGTACGGCGATCTTACCGTCTCGGTTCTGATTACCGTTTCGGTTCCCGTTTCGGACATTACGCTTTCCGACGCCGGCGTTACGTTGATCAAAGACCCTACGGACGCGAATCACTATACGCGCACGGTGACGGTTACGGCTCTTTCGGATGTTTCGGGCGTCGATCCCGACGTTGACGATATTTCGGTATCGGAAGTCGGCAATGCCACGGTAACGAAAGCGCAGGTTTCGGGTAAAACGCAATGGATACTTACGTTTACGCCCGAGAGTTCGGGTACGTCGCAAGTGACCGTGCGTATCGGAAACATAACAAAACAAATTGATGTAACGGTTCTGCAGCCGCAACTGACGGCTGCATCCGATGCGGCTTCGTATAATCTGTTTGCAAATACAAACAGTGAAACGGTGGACGTGCGGATAACCGTGTCGCTTATTGCCGGCGTATATAAATTCGGTGCATCCGATTTGCCGACGGTACAACCGGACGGAGTGTTCTCGGACGTGACGGCGATGCTTGTTTCGCACAGCGATACTTCGGCAACGTAT
>CAMUPJ010000153.1 GCA_947090725.1 uncultured Clostridia bacterium | reverse complement strand
TACAACACGAGAAATCACTTACTTGAACACCCAAATCCGTACAATATCCCGCAACCCATTTACCGTCGTCGCCATAACTATCGCTTATCCAATAGTTGCTATTATAAGAAATGCAATTTCTACACACTCTTTCACCCATGAAAACCCTCCAATAACTGTAAGTATGATTTGCACTATAAGTATAACATATTATTTAATATTTTGCATCAAAATCATGACCCATTTATAATGGTTTAAAAAATTTAATTTGGCACCGTGGCGGGTGCTTGAATAAACGAGCGCGCCGCTTCGCGGCGCGTTCAAGCACCCGCCACGCAAACACAACGGAATAAAGAAACCGCGAAGGGCGAAACGAAACGCCGCGCGGAAAAGGGCATTCGCCGCTAACCCGCTTGGCGAATCGCCCTTTTTTGATCCGCGGCGGCGAGCGTTCGTTTTATGCCCCAATGCCACCCGTTTTGTACACCTTTGGTTCACCTTTTGTACACGTTTAGTTCCCTTTTAGTTCACCTTTTGTTCCCCCTAAAAGTTTTTGTTTTGTGCTACAATGGCGTTATCGCTATCGATAATTTATGAAATACCGCTAAAATATTATGCCGATACCCCGCCATTTGCACCCTTCCCGTGGCTATTAGTGAGGGGGTATCATTGTGTAAAGAATACCTTTACCTATTTGGCAGTTATACAGGGTAATTGCTGTTTTTTTGCGGGTAAATGCGGGAAACAGTTGGGGTTCAGTTGCTGGTATTCCACAAAAGAATGTGATACACTCAAATCAAAACAAAAAGGAGGTGAACAAACGTGCTGAAAACCGAACTCGAAGTCGTTACTATCGGAACACCCGATACGGCGGCATTATCGGAAAGCGAACAGCGAGCTTTCTTTGAAACGCTGTACACAAGAGTTTTGGAATTAGCGAAAGAAAAGGAAATGAATTGATATTATGTAATGTATTGAACGGTAGAGTTGCAACGCACGGGCGACAACTCAATTTAATGAATTGTATTGTATGGTTAGGGGTGCAACGTGCTACGCCACCCCATGTAATTGATTTGAAAGAAAACTAAATAACCAAAATCAAGGTAAATAAAAGTGTAAAGATAGTACACGCCAATAGCAGCCGAGATTTCCGCATAGGAACAGTGGTGCATTGAAAGAGCGGAGTACAGAACGAATTGTAAAAGATTTTGTTTTGTATTCCGCTCTTTTTTTATTTACCGAAAAATCTAAAAATCAAGGAGTAAAACACTATGCCAATTAAACAAGCAAAAGTATATAGCGACGGAAATCACTATATCGCAATACCGCCCGAAAACTTTCCGAGATATAGGAAACGGCGCAAGCCGAAACCGAAAAAAGAAGAGAAACACGACACGCCAAACGAGAAATTTGAAACGGCGTACACAGAAAGTCAGAGCTTGCCGAGGCGGGAACGAAAGAAGTATATCAAGGAACAAATGAAAGAAGTATTCCCCACCGAAGAAGAAAACACCGCTTATGTAAACAGCAACGTGGAACGCAAGAAGAACAACGCTATTAAACGTCGTATTCGGTTATGGCGAAAAGTAAATCTGCAACAGTGGAATTACTTCGTAACTGTGACACATTTTTATGGACACTTATTATAACTCCGCTTGGATTTGCCTTTTCGGCGTTAGGCGGTAGCACGAAGAAAAGCGGAAGTCAACGGAAAAAATTTTTGCTTATAATCTGAATATGGCTTGAAATGTAAAAGACGGGTCGGACGATTGTCCAAACCGTCTTTTTTGTTGTACTCAAAATTTTCTTAACTGTAATGCAAAAATTTTTTCTTTGTCGTTGACTTTCGTACTGCCGCATAACAAAGGAAATGCCAATCAACTTTTCCCCGTGCTTCCGTTGTTGTTGCCGAAAAGGCAAATAAAACCAAGTGGAGGAAATCCAAAATGAAAAAAGGAACAAAAACACAAGAGAGCGAAACAAAGTATAAGAACTTTGATTTTAACGTTCTAAAAGAATCTATCTCGCCCGATAACGTATTCGCTATGTCCGAAATCATAGCGTTTATGGAAACGCGTTATCTCATAAGATACGCAGGAACCCGTATGCAGCAGTTAAATACCGATTTGTTCAAAGATATCAAGAACAGAGAAGATGTAAACCGTTCATTGAGCGACGGTTACGATTTGGTGCAGGAATGCGCATTATTTCTCTGCGAATGCTACGGACAACATTTGTACGACGTAATCGGTTATACGAAGAAAGAGAAGAAGATAACCGTTGAAATTGCTTGCATTAAGAAAATGACGAAACTGATAAGCCGCAAAATGCGAGACGGTTGCCGCAATATCAGTTTAGAAGCACTTACGCCTACAAATCAGCCTACAATCGAAATAAAAGAAGAAATCGAGCAGGATTATACCCGATGCGATAAAATCGTAGAAAGTTTGAATTTATCGGATAATATGCGCTTAGCGCTCGAATGCAGAATGGCGGGACTGAGCTATCCCGAAATCGGAAGAATCCTCGAAAGAGCGCAAGCGACCATTTACGAATATTTTGTCAAAATGCGCAAAAGATATACCGCAATTTACGAATAACAAATAGATACGCCATGTTATCTTATTTGGGCAAAAAACTTTCCGCATCTACAGACTTTTGTGCGTAAATAACTTAATATTTGGTAAAACAACTATTCTGTTTATAAATTTTTTATAGCGTCTACCGGTTTCATACGCGAAATTTTGATCAAAGGCAGATAACTGACGATCCACGTAAGCACGAACGACGCGCCGAATATAATGAGATAACTCAGCCAATCGACGGCAAGAAACGTTACGCCGCTCTTAATGATACCGTAATTTTTGTTCAATTCCGCATTGAGAAAATAAACGAAAATGTTCAGCCCGACGACAGATAAAACGGCAGATATCATTCCGATCAGCAAAACTTCAATAAGAAACACGAGCATGATATCCGCGCTCTTACAGCCCAACGCTTTGAAAATGCCGATCTCTTTTTTGCGCGATATCACGTCGAACGACACCATGCCTATTATGAGTATCATACACAAAATTGCCGACGTAGTCGCTATGATACTCATGGATTGCGCGCCGCGTTTATTCGCACTCTCTTCCCCGTAAAAATCGATTACGTTTACGGTGTCTACCCCGACATTATAATCTTCACGCAACGTTTTCAATGCCCTGTACAAATTGGAATACCCGTCAATTTTCAGCACCAAAGTATTGTTATCTTTATAAACGAAATAATTTTCGCTTATATTGCCTGCAATCATTTCATGAGCAACACAAATTCCACCATTATGTCTGTCTTTCACGCCGACTATTTTTTTGCCGTCCAACGCCAATAACGTTTCGTTTAAGTCGTCTTGGACAAATTTAAAGTTTAACGTTTCACCGATATGAGCGGGCTTCACATCGTCGTATGCGGCGGCATAATCCTCGTATGACTCCCATATATAAGGATCGTAAGGCTCGACTCTGCTCAACTGTTCCGCAAATTGCTCGTCGTCGAATATATCGTTATAAATATCGGATGATATTATAATTTCGTCTTCCCCAAGCATGCGATCGATCCGTTCCAAGCCTCGATCCCCGAATATCTCAAAGGATTCGTAAGACTCTAAACCGTCATAGACATATACGTCCTGTTCTTCTATCCGCATCACGTCGTTTTTGCCGTAAGACAGCGTTTTATCGCCTGCGCGTATCTCCAACCGATTACGCGTGCCAAAAGTATTTAGCGACGGCTTGCCGCCAAACTCGGGAATCGGTTTTTTTCGGATACTTGTAGGCATTTTCACATAGTCCAAATATTTTCCCAAATTGCTTTTGCCGTCCCATTTTTCGTCGAACATTTCATAATACGTTTTATAGATTCCGGCTATAAACTGTTCGCCGTATTCCGTAACGAGCGTTTTGCCCACCATTTGCTCATAAGGAATATCCGTCGGCGAGCCGTCAGAAAACACTGCTCCGGATTCGATGCTCGAGTTTATCGATTGATCCGAATAATAGAAAGCCGTTTCGTTCAATGACAATCTTTCGCCGTAAAACTCTAACCCTAAAAACTCCGCGTCCTCGGCATAAATATCGCGCGCAAACGCATAACCGTGTTCCGACAACCATTTTATGGCGGCTTGATTCAGAACGCCGCTATAATTATAAATATCC
>CAMUPJ010000152.1 GCA_947090725.1 uncultured Clostridia bacterium | reverse complement strand
CGTATTTTTCGGCGGCTTCGCGCACCACGTCGTCGAAGCGTCCGAGCAGCGTCACAACGTCGATACTCTCGTCGTCGCACAATGCATCCCAATTCTTTTCCGCACCGACGGCTTTTTTGCCTTTGGCCAGAATGGAAGCGCAACGCGCATGAGTATACTGCAAATACGGCGCAGTCTCCCCTTCGAACGAAAGCGCTTTATCATAGGAAAACACCATATCTTTGATGCGGGAAGTGGAAAGCGCGGAAAATACGATAGCGCCCACGCCCACCGATTCGGCTACCGACGTTTTATCGGTAAGCTGCGGATTCTTCTCCTCGATGATTTTTTCCGCCTTACGCACCGCCGTTTCCAGCACGTCTTTGAGCAACACGACGTTGCCCTTGCGGGTAGAAAGCGCTTCTCCGCCCTCGAGGCTTACCATACCGAAGGGCACATGCACGCAATCGCCCGCCCAGGGTTTCCCCATTTTTTCCAGAACCTTAAAGACCTGCTTAAAATGCAGATTCTGCTGGTACGCCACAATATAAAGACATTTATCGAACCCGTACGTGTCGTGCCGATACACGGCGGCTGCCAAATCGCGCGTCGCATACAGCGTAGCGCCGTCTTTTTTGAGAATCAGACAGGGCGGCATACCGCAATCCTCGAGATCCACTACCTGCGCCCCTTCGCTTTCGGTAAGCAGTCCCTTCTGACGCAACGCATCGATAATCGGTTGCATTTTGTCGTTATAGAAACTTTCGCCGGCATAAGAATCGAACCGAATGCCGAGACGGTCGTATATCTTGCCCACTTCCTCGAGCGTCAGCGCCTTGAACCACTCGAAGATGCGAACCGCCTCGGAATCGCCGTCTTCGATTGCCTTGAAGTAATGCCGCCCCTCCTCGTCGAGCGCGGGATCTTTTTCCGCTTCGGCGTGGAAGCGCACATACAGCTCCATGAGCGCCGTTACGCCGCGGGTACGGATATCCTCGTCGTTGCCCCAACGCTTATAGGCCGAAACAAGCTTACCGAACTGCGTGCCCCAGTCGCCCAAGTGATTGATTCCCACTGCGTTGTACCCGAGATACTTATAGATGCGGTACAGCGAACCGCCGATAACCGTGGTGAGCAAGTGCCCGATATGAAAGGGCTTTGCGATATTGACAGACGAATAGTCGAGACATACCGTCTTGCCGTTCTGCGGTCGTGCGGCAAAATTTTCGCCGCGCGCGGCAATCCCCTGCAACTCCTCTTGCACCAAATGCACCCGGTCGAGCTTGAAATTAAGATATCCCGCCACACTCTCGACGGCGGCAATCTCCGGCGGAAGCACGATCTGCGCCTTGAGCTTGTCTGCAATCGCGGGCGGCGACATCCGCAGCGCCTTGGAAAACTTAAAACACGGCAGGCAGAACTCGCCGTTTTCCCGCTTGGGCGGTACCGACAAAGAGGCGTAGATTTCCTCTTCGCGCACACCGTCGATGTGAATCAACTTTGCAATAATCCGTTTGTAATCCATACTATCCTTAACGGCTTTTTCGGTCGCAAAAAGCCTCGCTAAAATCCAATTGTTCTTTCCGTAAAAAACATGACGTTCCGTACATGCACCGGGACGGCGGAAACAGAGCGCCTTCCGCACTCATACGTTGAAGCGGAACAATACCACGTCTCCGTCTTTCATCACGTATTCTTTCCCTTCGCTACGCACTTTACCTTTCTCTTTGGCTTGGTTGAATCCGCCCAAAGAAACGAGATCGTCGTAGGATACGATTTCGGCGCGAATAAATCCTTTTTCGAAATCGGTATGGATTTTCCCCGCCGCCTGCGGCGCTTTGGTACCCTGCGTAATCGTCCAGGCCCGCACTTCCTTTTCGCCCGCCGTCAGATAGCTGATCAATCCGAGCAACGTATACCCCGCTTTAATCACACGGTCGAGTCCCGATTCGGTAAGTCCGAACTCGCGGGCAAACTCCTCGCGGTCGGCATCGTCGAGCGAAGCCAAATCTTCTTCCGCTTTGGCACAGATTTCGATTGCCTGCGCCCCCTCGCTTGCGGCATACGCACGCACCCGCTCCACATATTCGTTGCTCTTGCCGATATCGTCCTCCCCGATATTGGCGCAGTAAATGACCGGTTTTGCGGTCAGCAGGAAAAAGTCGTGCAAAATCGCCTGCTCTTCTTCGCTGTACGAAAGCATACGCGCCGTCTTGCCCGCTTCCAGCACGTCTTTGATTTTACGCAACAACGCCGCTTCGTCTATATATTTTTTTTCGCCGCACTTCACGTATTTTTCGGCTTTGTCGAGTCGCTTGCTCACCGTTTCGAGATCGCTTAAGATGAGTTCGAGATTGATGGTCTCGATATCGCGAACGGGATCCACACTGCCGTCCACATGAATCACGTTGCTCCCGCCGAAACAGCGCACCACATGCACGATGGCGTCCACTTCGCGGATATGCGAAAGGAATTTGTTACCCAATCCTTCGCCTTTGGAGGCGCCTTTGACAAGGCCTGCGATGTCCACAAATTCCAGTACGGCGGGCGTAACTTTTTTGGTATTGTACAATTTGGCCAATACGTCCAATCTCGCGTCGGGCACCGGCACCACGCCGACGTTCGGCTCTATGGTACAGAACGGATAATTCGCGCACTCCGCGCCCGCCTTGGTGATTGCGTTGAAAAGCGTACTTTTGCCTACATTGGGAAGTCCCACTACTCCTAACTTCATCGGTCCCGTCCTTTCGGTATGATTTCCTCACAATTCTACCACAATTTGTCGATAAACGCAACAGATTTCGGTTACGAAAAACACTCGTAAATATTCCGACGCGGGTTACGTGCTTTTTGCTTACGGTCGGAGTGCGGTTACATCCGCAGGGCTGTGAAAAGCCACGGAGAATATGAAATTTCCGTGGCTTTCTTACCGCTCCTCGGGAACGGCAAATCGTACATTCTTTCGCGCCTTTCGTTATTTTTCGATAAGCGGCATAGGTTCGGGTTTATGCGGTCTGTGCGCTTTGCCGGCAGGCGGCGCGGGAATTCTCGGCGCAGGCGTTTCCTTGTCGAGATAACTCGCTTCCGTAGCCCACAACGCCACAATACGCTTCAACTCCCGATTATACTTGTCATGCAAAGCGTAATATTCTTCCCACCCTTTGCTCATCTCGCTCTGTTGTTTTTCCAACGTCTCTTTCAGTTCGAACATGTAGGCAAACCGTTCGTCGAGCGCCGCTTTGAGCGCCTCGTAACGTTGCGCGGCGTCGGTCGTATTTCCTTCGACCACATAATCACCGTCCGCAGGCGTTACCCGGTGCGGCATCACCTGAATGTACAGCGTTGTTTCGTCCGCAAGCGGCTCTTTGACAACCTCTTTCATACCGGGAGCGGGAACCAGCGCGGCCAAAGACAGCGCCAAAGATGCTATCGTTTTGAACATAAAAAATACCGTCCTTTTTTTATTTTGTAAGGATAGTATTTTTCTCTTTGGAAAATTTTATGCAACGAAATATTTTTTTTACAAAAGTTTATTCCGCACCGTCGGTAAGTGCAAAAACCACGCGATCTCCGTTGACCCCTTCCACACGGACGTGCAAAGCGTCTCCCAGCTTATACGTGTGTTTGGGACTGTCGAGACGGTACAGCTCGGCATTGTACACATAGCCGTCGCCCGGAAGATTTTCGATGCGTATGAGTCCCTCTACGGTATTGTCCAATTCCACGAAGATACCCCACTCGGTCACGCCCGAGATCACGCCGTCGTATTCTTCCCCCACTTTGCCGCGCATGAAATCGGCTTTTTTGAGATCGTCCACTTTGCGCTCGGCGCCTTCGGCGAGTTTTTCGCGCGTA
This sequence comes from uncultured Clostridia bacterium, assembly GCA_947090725.1. GTDB lineage: Bacteria > Bacillota > Clostridia > Christensenellales > Pumilibacteraceae > Pumilibacter. The sequence continues at coordinate 360 of CAMUPJ010000152.1, read as the reverse complement.
CTGCTTTGCTTGGCGGCGTCGGCAACGACGGAAGCGAACTTTTTGACGTTTTCGCCGCGAAGCGCCGCTTTGATAATGCGGTGAATCATCAGATCGGGATATCTGCGAATGGGCGAAGTGAAATGACAATAATACGGCGCGGCCAATCCGAAGTGCCCTACGTTTGCCGGCTCGTAGGTCGCCTTGCTCATACTGCGGAGCGCCACGCGGTTGACTACGCCCGAAACACTGCTGTCGAGGGAAGAAAGAAAGCGGGCAAAATCGATACTTTGCGGCGCATCGGTATTGCCGCGAAACGACAACCCCAATGCGGCAATGAATCCGATCAGGCTTTGGACTTTCTCGGCGGGCGGAGCGGCG
>CAMUPJ010000151.1 GCA_947090725.1 uncultured Clostridia bacterium | reverse complement strand
TTGGTTGTGCCTAAATCTCCGTTACCGGCAATCAGCATTACGCAACAAAGCATAAAACATACCGCAACGGTAATGACAATCCACATAAACCCATTTGCTTTGCAGGATTGTTTGAATAACGATTTACTGAACATTGCTATTATTCTCCTTTTCACGATTCAGAATGGTTTTGAAATGACGTTCTAAGTTGTATTTAACTTCCGATATAAATCGGACGTTTTTATTTTTGAGGTCTCGGAACATGGTTGACAGTGCATTGGCATCCACCAAAACGGTTACTTGGCAGTACTGTGGTTGATCGCGCACAATGTCATAGGTAAGTTTTTTGAATGCACTGTAATCTTTTTCGTCTGCGAACTCGATTTTATATTCCTTTTGCTTGCGGTGTCGGATTTCGTCCATGACGGCGATATCCACAATATGTCCGTCCCGAATGAGGGCGACCCGATCGCAAGTGGTTTCCAGTTCGTTAAACATGTGACTGCTCATAAAGATAGTCTTGCCGCGACGGTGTTCTTGCTCGATGATTTCCAAGAATGCGTCGCGCATCAATGGATCGAGACCGGTTGTCGGCTCGTCGAGAATAATAATTTCCGGATCGGCCATGAGGGCTGCGACGATTGCCGTTTTTTGCTTCATCCCCTTGCTCATGCGCTTGAGCGGCGCTCGCGGATCAAGTTGCAACTTTTCAATCAGGTGTTCGGCGTACGACATGTTGCTTATCTGCAGAAAATCGGCTTGACTTTTCAAAAATTCCGTGCCGGTTGCCAAATCGGGAAAAGCGATTTCGCCCGGAACGTAGCCGATATCGCGTACGATTTCGCTGGAGTGCGTCCAGGACTCTTTCCCGTTTACATATACTTCGCCGCTTGTTGCTTTCAGAAAACCCATGATATGACGGATTGTCGTGGTTTTACCGCTGCCGTTTGTGCCGGCAAAGCCCAGCATCTCGCCTCTTTTGATGGTAAAATTGAGATCGAATACGCCGCGTTGTTTTCCGTAGTCTTTTGTCAGATGCTTGATTTCGATGGCAGATTCACTCATTGTAAAGCGCCTCCGTAGTTTTTATCCTCTTTATAATAGCGCATGAAGTAATCTTCGAGAGTTTCTTTCATGTGTTCGAAGTTTACAATCGGATAGTCGGCTAAGATTTCCACGACTCCGTTGATATATTTGTCTTCGGTAATAATGACGGCACGATTATTCTCCGGTTGCTTGTCGACAACGCTTAGGATTTCGCCGTACTTTTCGTTGGTTGTGAATTTCTTATACGACGCATTATCGGCAAATGTAATGTCATATTGTTTTCGTGATGCATGTTTGAGATCGTCGGCCATGAAGTCGGAAACCAATCGTCCGTCTTTTATGATAGCGATACGGTCACACGTGGCGTCTACTTCCGAAAAAATGTGACTGGAGAGAAGAATCGTCTTCCCGTGCTCCTTCTCGTTTTTGATGAACTCTACGAAGACTTCTTGCATGACGGGATCAAGGCCGCTGGTGGGTTCGTCCAAAATCAGAACTTCCGGATCGCTCATAAACGCCGTCACAATAGCGAGTTTTCGCTTTACGCCCAAACTCATTCGTTTTGTTTCTCCCGACGGGTCAAGCTCGAAAAGGTCCATCAGATACTGTAGACGGTCGTCCTTTCGACATTTTTGCAAATGCTGCATCATGCGGATAAACTCCCATCCCGTCAGTCCTGCGGGAAGCGCAATTTCTCCCGGGATATACCCTACGTTGCCAAGGACTTCATGATACCTTTCGAAAGTATCTTTTCCGAAAATCTGTGTCGCACCGCTTTGCGGCTTGCTGAAGCCCATTAAGTGCCTTATCGTAGTGGATTTGCCGGCACCGTTCGGACCGAGGAAGCCGAACACTTCGCCTTTTTTCACAGAAAAACTAACGTCGAATACCCCGCGCCCCGAGCCGTAATCTTTTGTAAGATTGTTGACATCGATGATATGCATAGCTACCTCCTTTTTGTTTATTTCTATTTGCGTAGTTATTCTACTGTTGGGTATTATATTACTTTTGTGAATGCATGTCAACCTCATTAAACAGGCGTTTATGTGGTTTATTCTATATAAATTTCCATAATAGTAGATATTTCTCTAAATGAAAAAAAGTTGTGGAAAAGAAAAAAGTGCGCATTATCTTTCAAATGCACACTTTAGAAAATACAAGCAAGGTAAATTTTAAGATTCGGAAATATCTTGCGGTGATTGGGGCGGAGCGTCTTCCCCGACAGACGAGGTATCGATGACAGGCTTACCGGCGGAAAGCCCCACTACCTGATCAACAGGTACGGAGAATGCAATTCCCTGCCCTTCTGCCTTTAAGCCGGCATATTGATAAATCGCATGCAATACGGCGTCTTTGATTTCCGCGGGAACTAAAATCATTACGATTTCTTTGTCCGGCTGAATGGAAATGTGAAAAAACGCTTCTGCTTCTTTGTTGGCGGTACCGCGGGCATGCAAGACCGTTCCGCCGCGAGCCCCCGCTTCTTTTGCCGCATCCATGACGGTATCCGAAAAGCCTGTATTCACGATACATAGTATGAGTTCGTGTGAAGTATTGTACATAACTATTTGCTCTCCTTTATCGCCATACGGTTATTGCTGAGGAATCCGTAAATCAACGTGCCGATTACGCTGGACAGCGGAATTGTGTAAGCGATGCCTTTGCCGTTTTTAATGGTGTTGAACTTTTCTTCCAAAGCATGCAACGCGTCGGGAACTTTGCTTTCTTGAATTACACTGAAAATCACGACTTTATCCGTTTCCGTAAGACCGAGAATTCCGAGCATTTCCTCATTGGCCGTACCGCGTGCCAAAGTAAGGAATTGCAGATTCACGTCAAACGACTGAATCAAATCCATATAATATTCCGATTTATTCCGATTAACTATGGTCACCAAAAGTTTGAGACGGTTTTGGGTGACTGTATTGGAATTTGTCGGCTTGACGTTCTTCTTGTTTACCGAACTCTTGATTTTTGTTTTGAGCTCGGATACCTTCTTTTTGCTGTTTTCAATATGGGCGGTAATGCGTTGCTTGCGCTCTTCGTGCGTTGCTTTTCGTTTTTCCGACATAAGCACCCTCCCTTGCTATTCAAAATAAATGATTTGCTCGTCGTCGGCGGAAAGAATGCGCTTCATTGTAATCTTTTGGCGCACTTTTGCCGACATCACGGCTTTGAAGCCCAACGATTGAATGGTAATCAGCGGCGTCATCGCCACCATAGCTACTATACCGAAAGCAAGACCGAGAATACTGTCTGCTCCCGCAATGGTAGAACAAGCCCCGATGGCGAGCGGCAGTATGAAGCTGGAGGTAAGCGGACCGCTGGCTACGCCGCCCGAGTCGAATGCGATGGCGGTATAGAGTTTCGGTACAAAAAACGATAGCCCGAGCGAGATAAGATAACCGGGGATCAGATAGTACAAAATGGAGAATCCGCATATGATGCGTATTACGGAGAGTCCTATGGAAACGCCTACACCGATGGAAAGCGCCAAAAGCATCTGCATCTTGGTGACGCCTCCCCCCGTGATTTCCTCTACTTGCTTATTGAGCACGTGGACGGCGGGTTCTGCCAAAACAACCACCATGCCGAGAATGAAACTGAGTACAATGACAAAGATTTTGTTTTTTTCCGCAAGCTCCTGTCCCAATTTGAAGCCTACGGGCATAAACCCGATTTTGACCGCCGTCAGAAAAATGACCAGTCCTACCAAAGTATATGCAATCCCTATGACAATCTGAATGATTTTCCTTTTGGGAAGCTTTAATACCGTGAATTGCAATATTGCAAAGAATGCAACAATCAGCGCAAGCGCAATGGCGACTTCCTTTAAGGTACCGAGAACGGTCCACAGAAAATTGATTCCGAAGTTTGCCGACATGGCATAATCGGTTGATATCGACGGGACTTGGTTATTGAACGTAAGCGAAAGTATCATGACCGCAATCATGGGACCGATCGAACAAAGCGAAATCAATCCAAAGCTGTTTTCGTTGGCGTTCCGCCCGCCGATTGTATTGGCAATGCCTACGCCTAATGCCATAATAAACGGAACGGTAATAGGGCCGGTTGTGACGCCGCCGGAATCGAATGCCAAAGGTACGTACGCGTTTTTACCGCTTCCGATCATGACGGCGCAGAATGCAAACAACATCATGTAAAAAAACATCAGTAGCGTCGACAAATTTTTTCGGAAAATGATTTTCAGAATCGCCAGCGTGAGAAAAATACCGACACCTACGCCTACCGTAACGATGAGCAACATGCTGTTTTTCATTACGTCTTTTACCTGCTCGGCCAATACCGACAAGTCCGGCTCTGCTACGGTAATCAATACGCCCATGGCAAAGCATACCAAAAGCAAGATACTGATTTTTTTTGATTTTGTGAGACCGGATCCGATATGTTCGCCCATAGGCGTCATGGCAAGATCGGCTC
>CAMUPJ010000150.1 GCA_947090725.1 uncultured Clostridia bacterium | reverse complement strand
AATTGAGGGGAATCAAATTGACATGGCACGGAAATCCACGCGTGAGTTCCGACAATCGTTTACAATCGAAATAGCTCATATTCTTCTCTTTCATAAGAGCATACTCGAAAATCACCCGACGCCCCGTCTTTTCAAAATAGTAACGTACGGCATCCATTACCTCGGCAAGGGTGTATTTATGCGCAATCGGCATGAGCTCTCTGCGACACTCGTCGGTCGTAGCATGCAAAGAAAGCGAAAGTGTGACGGCGTATCCGTCGTCGGCAAGCCTACGGATATTTTCCGCAAGGCCGCAAGTGGATAACGAAACGGAACGCATGCCGATATTAAGCCCGTTGGAATCGGTTACCAGATCCAAAAACGCCGTAACGTTCTCATAATTGTCCAGCGGCTCCCCGCTACCCATGAGTACCAAATTGGAGATTTTGCGCTTACCCACCGTACCGCCGAGCATTTTGTTGACAGCAACGACCTGCGCCAAAATTTCTCCGCAAGTAAGGTTGCGCACAAGTCCGCCGATGCCCGAAGCGCAAAATGCGCACCCCATACGGCAACCGACCTGGGTGGAAACGCATAACGTATCCCCGTAGTCATGTGGCATATATACCCCTTCAATCAGATTTCCGTCCGTATAGCGGTACAGAAATTTCATGGAGCCGTCTTTGGATACAAACTTTTCCGCAATCGCAAGCGGTTGCGCTATATATGCTTGGGATAGTTTTTCACGCAAGGCAAGCGGTAAATCGGTCATTTCGTCAAACGTAGCGCCGCTATGAAGCCATTTATAAATTTGTTTTGCACGAAAAGCGGGCAGTCCCATCTCGGAGACCACCGATTGCAGTTCGGATAAATTGTAATCCAGCAGTATTTCCAATCCCTTCACTCCGCTTCCGCGCACTTTTTGGAAAGCGCGGCCACATAAAATCCGTCGGTATGGTGCAGATGCCGAAACAGCTTGATTTCGTCATACCGCTTTCCGTCTAAGGGGGATAGTATCGGCGTACGCACAAAATCTTTATCTTCGGAAAGGAACGCTTCGATTTGCGCGCCGTTTTCCCGCCGCAACACCGTACACGTGGAATAGCACAGTCGTCCGCCCGCGCGCACGTATCGGCTTGCATTGCGTAGAATTTTCGCTTGCACCGTTACCAAATCTTCGATATCGTCGGCGGCGCGGTTGTACAAAATATCCGGCTTAGAGCCTGCTACGCCTATGCCGCTACACGGCACGTCGCACACCACCAAATCAAATTTGTTCTCCCATTCGGGGCGAAACACCGTTGCGTCCTGCAATACGGCTTGGATATCCGCACGGCAATGCGACGCATACTTGCGGATAAGATCCACCCGATGCGGATGCAAATCACAAGCCGTCACTTTCGCATTTGTCAGCGACGAAAGCAAAACGGATTTGCCACCCGGTGCGGCACACACGTCCAATATATTCTCTACCAACGGAAGCCCTGCCACGTACGCTTTGGCGGCAATAACCGACGCGGCGGATTGCACCACATAGTCCTCAGCATCCAGTTCGGATACGGTATTACGCGCAACATAATACCCGACGCCGGACGGATCCAACTCTTTGCCGCGGTACTTCTCCGTAAAATCCTCGAGAGAAATCACACCCGTATTGACTCGGATATGCGTCCTCTTTTCCGCATCGGCCGCCAGTTCCCTTTGCGTAAAATCATAGCCGTATTCGTCGCAAAGCATTTGACACAGCCACAACGGATAACTGTAGCGCACCGACAGATATTCCGTCGTTCCTTCGAGCGGCAAGGCGACCGATCCGAAATTACGAAGCGCCGAATTGACAAACCCCGACGCGCCCCCTTTGCCTGCTTTTTTGCACAAGGCAACGATATTATTGACGGTTGCATAAGCGGGAACACTCGAGTTTTCCAAGAGATAATATCCCATCTTGATCAAAACGACTATCGGTTTCTTGGGTTTCTCTTTCGCAAATTTTCCCAGAACGTAATCGTAATAAACGCTTCGTTCCAACACGCCGTAAAAAAGTCGCGTCACATATGCTTTATCGGCAGATGCAACCGTTGCAAGCGCCGTATTCAGTTCGATGGAAGCATACGCGTTGTCGCGAAATACTTTCATGAGCAACTCGTAGCATACGTAATCTCTGTCAAGCATTCTTCAATACGGTTCCCTGCAAATTTTTGCGCCCGCGTACAAATTCCGTTGCCGCCAATACTTTCTTGCCCGGCAATTGCACGCGCAAAAGTCGCAAGCCGTTGTCGCCGCAAACCACCGTCAATGTGTCGCCGCTTACATGCAGTGTGCCGGGTACGCCTTGCGCAGCACATTCCTCCGCCTCGTAGATTTTCAAAGGTTGTCCGTCAAGATACGAATATGCAATAGGCCAAGGGTTATACGCGCGAATCCGGCACGCAATTTCCCGCGCCGAACGGTTCCAATCGATCCGTCCGTCTGCTTTTGTGATCTTTTTGCAGTGGGTAGCTTCTTCTGCCGCCTGTTTCCGCGGCTTAATCTTGCCGGCAGCATACAAAGGCAATGTTTCCGTTAGCAACGCCGCACCGAGTTCCGCCAATTTTCGGGAAAGACTGTCGGATGTATCCGTAGCTGCAATCGGTACGCGTCGCACAGACAGTATGTCACCCGTATCCATTCCGATATCGGTTTTCATAATCGTAACGCCCGTTACCGTATCCCCCGCCAAAATAGCCGACTGAATGGGTGAACTTCCTCTGTACTTCGGCAATAATGAAGCATGCACATTCAATACACCAAACGGCGCCGCTTCCAATACACTCTGTTTCAGAAGTTGCCCGTAAGCCGCCGTAATCAACACGTCGGGTGCCAAAGCAATCAATTCGGATACATGATCGGACACTTTTTCAAATTGCAGACAAGGAATTCCCAAGCGGATAGCGCATTGTTTGACGGGAGTGGCCATCACGTTCCCCTTTTTGTCTTTTTCGCGATCCGGTTGCGATATAACGGCCGCGATCTCGTGTCCCGCCGCACGTAATGCGTCCAAAACGGGTACGGCAAATTCGGGTGTTCCCAAAAAAACGATTCGCATCAATTCCCCTCGTTTTTAATTTTGTCAATAAACAGAATTCCGTCAAGATGATCCATTTCATGCGAAAAAGCCACGGCATTATATCCCGTCACTTTGTATACTCTCTCCACGCCGAAGCGATCCTTCGCTTGTACGGTAAGTTTTTTCGGCCGCTCCACAACACCGCTGCGACCGGGACAGCTGAGACATCCTTCCGTGCCGTGCTGCACCCCCGACGCCTTTAGAATCACGGGATTCACCAACTCAAACTTCGTCTCGCCCCCGTCCACCGAAATCACACAAATTCTACGCAAAATACCGATCTGCGGCGCGGCAAGTCCCACACCGTCGGCGCGAAACATCGTATCGAACATATCGTCAATCAATATGCCGAGATTTTCATCGAATTCGGTCACTTCTTTCGCTCTTGTGCGAAGAATGTCGTCACCAAGTTTTACAATTTGTCTGATAGCCATATATATTCACCTCGAATTTAACTCATATTGCTTGGATTGATTTCCACAAAACAGCTGACGCCGCTGCGCGCATGCGTATCGGTAATGTCGTAAATCCGACAAATCAACATATCGAACTGCGTCACGATGCGCGCGATAATCTGCATACGATATCTGTCTTGTATCTTTTTGACCGGAGATTTCATTGCCGACAAATACGCAAAAGATTCGCTGTGTTCCCGAGCCAATGCGTTGATATCGTCGAAATTCTCTTTCAGAACGGAATAAGCTTCTTCTTCCGAATCGGCCGTAATCAATATGCGCACGATTTTGGAAAACGGAGGATATTTCGTCACTTCCCGCAGATTGCATTCTTTATCGAAAAATCCGAGATAATCGTTTGCGGCAGCCAATCGGTATACGTAATGGTGCGGACTGTATGTCTGTAATACTACATTGCCCGGTTTCACATCGCGTCCCGCGCGCCCCGCTACTTGCGTAATAAGCTGAAACGTACGCTCTGCGGCGCGATAGTCCGCAAAATGCAAACTCATATCGGCATCCACGATTCCCACCAGCGTGACGTTGGGAAAGTCGTGCCCTTTGGCAATCATCTGCGTGCCCACCAAAATGTCCGCTTCTTTGGCGCCGAACCGACGTAAAATCTCCAAATGCGCATCTTTGGTCTGCGTAGTATCATTATCCATACGCAGGACGCTTTTGTTCGGAAAAAGTTTCTTGACTTCCGCGACAACCTTCTGCGTGCCTACGTACCCCTGCCGCAAGTGCGGACTTTTGCATTGCGGACATAAGTCCAGCGCGGCATAACGGTTATTGCAATAATGACACTTGAGCACATGTTCGTCACGATGGTACACAAGCGATACATCGCACCGCTCGCATTTTGCCACATATCCGCAAGACGGACACATGACAAAGGAAGCATATCCTCTTCGGTTGATAAAGATGATTGCCT
>CAMUPJ010000149.1 GCA_947090725.1 uncultured Clostridia bacterium | reverse complement strand
TAATTCACAAGGACATCAGTCCCGAAAATATCATGATCGTACAGAACAAGTACGTCAAACTCATCGACTTCGGCGCGGCGTCGCTCTTCAAGCAAGGCAATACCGAAAAGCCGTTTATGGTGCTCAAAGCGGGCTATTCTCCCATCGAGTTATACAAACCCGAGCAATACAAGCAAGGCCCCTGGTCGGACGTGTACCAGATGGGCGCCACCATATACAATTGTATTACGGGATACATTCCCGCCGACGCCCCTACGCGCATGACCAACGATTTGTTGCCCCGCCCTACGGCATTGGGGGCGAAAATCCCCATCGCCGTGGAAAACGCGCTGATGAAATCGTTACAGATTCTTCCCGAAGACAGATATGCGAACGTCGGGGATTTTATTCAGATGCTGTACGGCGAATTCATGCCCACCTGGCGCAAATGATTTTTTCTGCGATTCCGCACGATTCGAGACAAATCTTCGAAATTTGCGTGCGATTTGTTTGCCAAAGCAATTTATTTTTGCTATACTGATTGTGCTGTGCTATGTGGGGAGCCAGCGGTGCCCTTTACTCGCAAGCCGCTACAGCGAGGCAGAAAGCCGCCCTCGGCGTATTGTATGGAAGGTCCGTTACCGTGCGTGTGGCGTTGATATCGGGGTCTTGTGCAATGTTATACTATGAACCGTGTCAGGGCTTGACGGCAGCAGCACTAAGTAGACCATAGCGTGTGCCACAAGGTAGCTTCGGAGGAGTTTACTGTCGGGAAAACGCTTCGGTATGGTACGACAAAGGCGGATGCACAGCAATTTTGCATGATTCGGCGCCCCCGGGATTGCCCGGGGCGCCCTTTTACTAAACAGGAGGTGCCGATTATGAGCGAACAAAAAACAAACGGAGAACAACTGTTGCGCGGCGCGGACATCATTGTGGAATGCTTGCTCGAACAGGGCGTCACGCACGTTTTCGGTTATCCCGGCGGTTGCATTATCGACACGTTCGACGCACTCTATCTCCGCAAAGACAAAATCCGGCAAGTGCTTACCAGCCACGAGCAAGGTGCCTGCCATGCCGCCGACGGGTACGCACGCGCCACCGGAAAGGTGGGGGTCGTACTGTCCACCTCCGGCCCCGGTGCCACCAATCTCGTGACGGGAATCGCCACCGCATATATGGACAGCGTGCCGCTTGTCGCCATTACCGGCAACGTCGCGCTTTCCGCTTTGGGGCGCGACAGCTTTCAGGAAGTGGACATCGCCGGCGTAACGCTTCCCATTACCAAACACAACTTTATCGTAAAAGACGTGAAAAATCTGGCCGACACCATCCGTCGCGCGTTTGTCATTGCCGCCTCGGGCCGCCCCGGCCCCGTCCTGATCGACGTACCCAAAAACATTCAGCAGCAAAAGACCGCTTTCACCCCCTGCCGTCCCACGCCCCCTTCGTGCGGCACGCTCAAAATCGGAGAGGCGGCACGCAAAGCGGCACAGATTCTTTCCAAAGCCAAGCGTCCCCTCATTTATGCGGGCGGCGGCGTAATCCGCTCGAACGCTTGCGAAAAACTTCTCGCGTTTGCCGAACGGCTGAAAGCGCCCGTCGCTTGCTCTATGATGGGTCTGGGCGCCGTTCCCGCCGACCATCCGCTTTATCTCGGTATGATCGGCATGCACGGCAGTGCAGCCGTCGCCAAAGCGCTCGGCGAATGCGACGTGCTGGTTGCGGTGGGCGCACGCTTTTCCGACCGCGTTGCCGGCGACCCCCGGAACTTTTGCAAGCAGGCAGAAATCATACACATCGATATCGACACTGCCGAAATCGATAAAATCGTACCCGCCGACGCGCACATCATCGGCGATGCGTCGCAAGCGCTCGACTATCTTCTGTCGGCCGTCGTTCCCTCTTGTCAGGAAACCTGGGCGGACAAATGCCACATCCTCAAGGCGCAGCACCCGCTCCGCGATTCGGACGGTTTTCTCTGCCCGCGCAAGATTATCCGCGCAATCGCCGAAGCGTCCCCCGCCGACCGCATCGTCGTGACCGACGTGGGACAGCATCAGATGTGGACGGCGCAATCGTATCCTTTCCGCAAGCCGCGCACCTTCCTCTCCAGCGGCGGCCTAGGCACCATGGGATACGGTCTGGGCGCGGCGATCGGCGCCGCATTCGCCACCGGACAACCGGTGACGATGATTACGGGCGACGGTTCTTTCCATATGAATTGCAACGAATTGGCTACCTGTGTAAAAAACCGACTGCCTATCAAAATTTTCGTTTTCGACAACAATACGCTGGGCATGGTGCGGCAATGGCAAACCCTGTTCTATGACCGCAGATACTCCTCCACCACCCTGAACAGTCCCACCGACTACGTGATGCTCGCCAAAGCATTCGGCGCAACCGGTTTCGTACTCGATCGCAACGGCGAGATCCAAGCGGCGGTAGAGCGCGCTTTTGCCACGCCGGGCACCGTAGTCGTAGACTGCCGCATCGGCGCCGACGAATTCGTGTTGCCCATGATTCCGCCCGGAAAATCGGCGGAGAACATCATTACCGAACGGGAGGAAATTCCATCGTGAAAAACTATATCATCACTGCGCTCGTATGCAACACAAGCGGCGTATTGACCCGCGTCTCCGGTCTTTTCGCCCGCCGCGGATACAACATTTCCAGCCTTTCGGTCAGCGGCACCGAAAACCCCGAATTTTCCCGCATGACCATCGTAGCGGACGGCGACGAAGCTACCATAAAGCAGATCACCCGTCAGCTCGACAAACTCGAAGACGTGCAAAAGGTCAGTCTTTTGTTTCCGGAGCGCGCCACTTGCCGCGAGCTCCTGATGGTCAAGCTCAACGTTTCGGCCGCCCAACGCCCCGAAATCGAAAGCACCTGCCATCTTTACAAAGCCAAAATGATCGACCTCGGGCCAATGTCCGCCACTGTGGAGCTGACCGGAGAGCCGAACAAAATAGACGCTTTCATCGGAATTGTGGCGCCGTACGGTATCATCGAACTGGTACGCACCGGTCTAACCGCGCTGAGTCGAGGCCCCGAAAGTATCAACGAGCTCGACAACCACGACGAAATATTGTAAAACTTACTGTCCCCCAAGCGACGATACCCCGTCGCTTTTTTTTTGCGACCATTCCGAACTTTCGCGCAAACGGAATCCTATCGCCGCAAAATGCCGCAATTTGCAGTAAATTTCTGCGCTTTCGGCAAAAGAATCGAGGATACAAAGGCAAATGGACTTTACAAATCGGCGGAAATTCTGTATAATAACATTGCGTGGATTGCAAAAACAAGCTTTTGTATTGCCCACGCGTACGGCTATCCGCGAAACGCAAAATAAATTAAAGGGTGCCATACGTTGTGAAAAAGTCCCAACCCGGGGTAAACTTTTTCACCTCTGTAATTGCGAAAGGAAAATCTTTTAAGCGAGGAAACATATAATGTCGAAAGAACTCAGCACAGGAATCGAAAAAGCGCCGCAACGCTCGTTGTACAAAGCGTTGGGACTTACCGACGAAGAAATCGCCAAGCCGATTATAGCGATCGTCTCGGCCAAGAGCGAAATCGTGCCCGGACATATGCACCTCGACCAAATTACCGACGCCGTCAAAGCGGGCGTATACGCCGCGGGCGGCACGCCTGTCGTAGTGCCTGCCATCGGAATCTGCGACGGCATCGCCATGGGACACGACGGCATGCGTTATTCGCTTCCCAGTCGCGAACTGATTGCCGACGGTGTGGAAAGCATGCTGATCGGACACGCTTTCGACGGCGTGGTGCTCGTTCCCAACTGCGACAAAATCGTACCCGGAATGCTTATGGGGGCGGCACGCGTCAATATTCCCACGGTGCTCGTATCGGGCGGACCGATGGAAAGCGGCACATACCGCGGCAAAAAGGTCAGTCTGTCTTCCGTATTCGAAGCGGTAGGCGCCGTCAAAGCGGGCAAAACTTCCTTAGAAGAACTCAACGAACTGGAAAACTGCGCCTGCCCGGGTTGCGGCAGTTGTTGCGGCATGTACACTGCCAACAGTCTCAACTGCTTATGCGAAGCGTTGGGTATAGCGCTTCCCGGCAACGGCACGATTCCGGCGGTGCATTCCGATCGTCTGCGTCTTGCCAAACAGGCAGGCAACGCGATCATGCATCTCGTAGAGAGCGATACCCGCCCGCGCATGATTCTCACCAAAAACGCGTTTATAAACGCGCTCACGCTGGATATGGCAATCGGCGCTTCCACCAATACGGTATTGCATTTATTTGCTATTGCGGCGGAATGCGGCATCACGCTCAACCTCGATCTCGTACAGCAGATTTCCGACCGCACGCCCAATCTGTGCCGACTCAGTCCGGCCTCCACGCAGGACATGGCCGATCTCGGGCAAAGCGGCGGCATCATGGCGGTACTGCACCAGCTCGCCCGCAAGAGTCTCATAAACGGAGACTGTCTGACCGTATCCGGCAAATCGCTTACGAATAGCTATGCCAATG
>CAMUPJ010000148.1 GCA_947090725.1 uncultured Clostridia bacterium | reverse complement strand
CGATCCCAAAACCGTAGAAGCGGCGTTTCTGTATTGGCAGGAGCAAGGGCTTGTACACATTCTGCCCGACACCCATGCCGTAGAATATCTTCCCGTCGTCAGCCGCGCCCGCCAAACCCGCAAATTCAGCAAAGCCAAATACGAAGCGTTCAACGAACAGTTGCACGTTCTCTTCCCCAACCGCAATCTTCTGCCCGCCGAGTATAACGAATACTATACGGTGATGGAAACCTGCAACATAGAGCCGGAGGCGATGCTGACCATCATCGGCTATTGCAAACGACTCAAAGGCGACGACATCACCTATCCGTATATCACGGCGGTAGCGCGCAACTTTGCGGCGGAAGGCTACGTAACCTTCGACCGCGTAAACGAAAAAATCGGCGAACTCGACCTGTATAACGACGAATTGCGCGCCGTCATGAAGGCGCTGGGAAAAAAGTCGGCCGACCACGAAGACCGCCGACTGTATCTCAAATGGACGAAAAGTCTCGGCTTCGATTGCGCCACCGTAGTGCAAGTGGCCAAACGGATCAAAAAAGGCGGCACGGCGCGTCTCGACGCCAAGCTCACCAAATACTACGAACTGCACCTTTTCACCGTTGCGGAAATCGACAATTACGAAAAAAAGCGAGACGCGTTGTACGAACTCACCCAAAACATCAATCGCAAAATCGGCGTTTTTTACGAACAACTCGACTATTTTATAGAAACCTACACCATGAAGTGGTTGGATATGGGATTCGACGCCGCCACATTGGAACGGGTTGCCGAATACTGTTTTAAGCACGGTTTGCGCACCCCCGAAGCCATGAACGACACGCTGAAAAAATTCTACAAACTGGGCTGCGTGACGGAGGAAAGCATAGGGGCGTTCGTCTCCGAAGCCGCCAAAAGCGACGACGAAATCAAAGAAATTCTCGAGGCGGCAGGCGTAAACCGCATGGTCTCTACCCGTGACCGCGACTACTATCGCACCTGGACGTACAGTTGGAAAATGCCCAAAGACGTCATTTTGTACGGCGCCCGACTCAGCAAAAAAGCGGACAGCCCCCTCTCCTACCTCAACTCGGTACTCGCAAGTTGGCACGACAAAAACGTCACCACCCAAGAAGAAGCCGAGAAGACGGGCGCCGCCGCTCCCGCCGATAAGGCAAGCGAACAGAGCCGCATCGTAATCGACTTTTCCGCCGACGCGCTCAACGCGGCGTTCGACAAATTGAACGAAGAAGACCTATAGGAGGTTTGCATTATGACCTATGCCGAGGCCGCGAGACAAATTGCCAACAACTACCGACAACGCGTAAGAAATTACGAGCAAGCCGAACTCGACTTGTTCGCCTCTTGCGCGGAATTTGCCGAAAGCGAGCGAAAAAAGCGCGATTTACTGTTAAAACAGGCAAAAGGAGCGAAAGTCGCGAGTAATGTGCTAGACGAAGTACTCGCCCAAAACGAGCAAATCCGACAAAAACTGCATCTCGTTGCCCCCGCACCGCACTGCAAAATCTGCGGCGACACGGGAAGAGCGAACGGCAAGTATTGCGAATGCGCCGTCGCCCTTGCGCTCCGTTCGCAGGCAGGCGAAATCGGAATCCCCTTACACACATTCGAAGATACGGACTTTTCGGTATACGGCAATCAAACGGATACCTACAAAAAATTGTTTTCTTACGTGCAGACGATTTGCACCAAGTATCCCGCCAACAAAAAGCGCTGTCTCGTCATCGGCGGCACCACGGGCACCGGCAAAACGTATTTGGCGGGTTGCGCGGCGCAGAAGATACTCGAGCGCGGCATGAGCGTAACGGCGCTCACCGCTTTTGCGGCAAACCGTTGTTTCCTGAAATACCACACGACCTTCGACGAAAAAAAGACAAGCTATCTCGACCCCCTCTTGGATTGCTCCTTGCTCGTTATCGACGACCTCGGCACCGAAAGCCTTCTCAAAAACGTCAGCATAGAATATCTGTATCAGGTAATCAACGAACGCAATACAACCGGCAAACTGACGCTCATCACCACCAACCTGACGCCCGACAAATTGCTTAGCCGCTACGGAGAGAGAATTTACAGCAGAATTTTCGATAAATCGCTCTCGTATGCGATTTTCCTAAAGGCCGACGACCTGCGAAAATCCTTCTGACGTTTCCTATAATTACAAATATACAAAAAAGCTTCCGCACGGGCGGAAGCCTTTTTTCGTATGATGGATATTACGACGATCAGTTCGTCGAATCGTCCGCATTCTCGCTATGCAATTCCTCAAAGGGTTCCGTCGGCGCGTCTTGCGCTTCGGGTTCCGTCGGCTGTTGCGGCGCCTCGGGCAGCAGACTCTGATAGAAAGCCGCTTCCGCCGTCTGCATATACGGCTGGATCCAGAACGTAAGAATTCCCAACGTAAGCATGCACAAGAGCAGCCAACCGATAAAACTTAAGTGCAGGCAGAACAGTCTCCACTTATTACCGCGCATCATCTCCATGGATTTTTTACGGGCATCGTTGGCGGTCATCGTAGGATTATCCGCCAAAATGTAGTAACTCATCGAATAGGAATACGTCTTGATGATACCGGGAATTACGAACAACAGCGACCACAACGCAATCAGAATCGAATTGATGAGCGAAAGCAAAAACGCACTCAGGAAATTCTTAAAGCCGTCGAAAAGATTTTCCACTCCCACGCGATTTCCGCGGATGACCTTCATCGCCATCATCGCATATCCGAGCGAAAACGGTCCCGTGAGCAACAAAAGCGCAATCGCACCGATCCCGATAATCGACAACCCGCTGCAAGCGCCCAAAACCACACTCATCACAAGCGTGGCAAGCGCCATGGTGCCCCATTTCCCCCCGAGACTTCCCCAGGCTTGTTGCCGATAGTCTCTTGCCAACATCATCCTATTTTTATCCTCCTTAATCGTGTCGTAAGACACGTTTTCTTATATTTTATCACCAGTACCCCCCCCCGTCAAGTATACGCAAGCAAATTTTTATTATGTCTGCATACTTTCTTTTTCTACTGTTTTTGCAAAAAAATCGGACATATTTTCGCGTATTCGCTTGACAAATACCGAACCGTGTGATAAATTTAATGGCGTTACGGACAACGACGTCAAAATCAAGTGGTTTTGGCGTTATTTTTTTATCGCTTCAGGAGGAACAGAATTTATGTCTTATATTTCCGACGTATTGCATGCACTGGAAAAACGCAATCCGGGACAGCCCGAATTCATGCAAGCGGCCACAGAGGTTCTCGACAGTCTCGAAGGCGTCGTAAAAGAGCACCCCGAGTATGTTAAAAACGCCGTGCTCGAACGGATCGTGGAGCCTGACCGTCAGGTCATGTTCCGCGTGCCTTGGATCGACGATCAAGGCGTGGCACACGTAAACCGCGGATTCCGCGTGCAGTTCAACAACGCCATAGGCCCCTACAAGGGCGGACTGCGCTTGCACCCTTCGGTCAATCTTTCCATCATCAAATTTCTCGGATTCGAACAGATTTTCAAAAACAGTCTGACAGGCTTGCCGATCGGCGGCGGAAAAGGCGGCAGCGACTTCGACCCCAAGGGCAAAAGCGACCGCGAAATCTTCGAGTTCTGCCGTAGCTTCATGACCGAGCTGTACCGCCATATCGGCGCCGACGTAGACGTCCCCGCCGGCGACATCGGCGTGGGCGGCAGAGAAATCGGCTATCTGTACGGCACGTACAAGCGTATCACCAACCGTTACGAAGGCGTTCTCACCGGCAAGGGTCTCGAATACGGCGGATCGCTTGCCCGCACCGAGGCTACGGGCTACGGCCTTGTATACCTCACCGAAGAGATGCTCAAAGCCAAAGGCAACTCCTTTGCGGGAAAGACGGTCGCTATTTCGGGAAGCGGCAACGTGGCCATCTATGCGGCGGAAAAAGCCGCGCAATTCGGCGCAACCGTCGTCACGATGTCCGACTCCACCGGTTGGATCTACGACAAAGACGGCATCGATCTTACGGCCATTAAAGAGCTGAAAGAAGTCAAGCGGGCACGCCTTTCCGAATACAAATCGTTCCGTCCCAAAGCGGAATATTCTACTACCGGCAACGTATGGCAAATCGCCTGCGATATCGCACTCCCCTGCGCTACGCAAAACGAGCTGAACGAAGAAGATGCGAAAACGCTTGTGAAAAACAAGGTGATTGCCGTAGGCGAAGGCGCCAATATGCCTTCCACGATCGAAGCGCAGGAATTTTTCGTAAAGAGCGGCGTGCTTTTCGCTCCCGCCAAAGCAGCCAACGCAGGCGGTGTGGCCACCAGCGCGCTTGAAATGAGCCAAAACAGTCAACGGCTCCATTGGACGTTCGAAGAAGTGGATGCAAAGCTGCACACTATTATGCGCAATATCTACCACCAAATGGCGGCGGCGGCCGAAAAATACGGTCACAAAGGCAACTTTATTATGGGCGCCAATATTGCCGGCTTCAAAAAAGTGGCCGACGCAATGGTCGCACAAGGCATACAGTAAGGGCAACGTCATCGAAAAAAAGGACTCTCGGCAAAGCGTACTTCCCGTAGGGAATATAAAAAGCGAAGAATTTAAAAATTCTTCGCT
>CAMUPJ010000147.1 GCA_947090725.1 uncultured Clostridia bacterium | reverse complement strand
TGCGGCGCGTTCAACGCCGACTTCGACGGCGACCAGATGGCGGTACACGTGCCGCTTTCGGTGGAAGCGCAGGTGGAAGCCCGCTTCTTGATGCTTGCCAGCAACAATATCTTGAAGCTCAGCGACGGTCGTCCCGTTTGCTCGCCCACGCAGGACATGGTCATCGGTTGTTATTACCTGACTATCGATAAGCCGGGCGCCAAGGGAGAAGGAAAAGTCTTCTGCGACGTGGACGAAGCCAAGATGGCATATGCCAACAAAGAGATCGAACTGCAAAGTAAAATTTGGGTGCGTATCTACAAAGAAATCAACGGGGTTTTGGAACACGAGCGCGTGGAGACCACCGTGGGGCGTCTCATCTTCAACGAGGCTATTCCGCAAGATCTCGGCATTACCGTGCGTGATCCCAAAGACCGCAAGAGCCTCTTTGTGCCCGAAGTCAACTATAAGGTGGGCAAGAGTCAACTGCAAAAGATCGTTGATGCGACGTTCAAGCTCAAAGGCGCGACCGAAACCGTCAAAGTATTGGACAACGTCAAAGCCCTCGGTTTCAAATATTCCACCATCGGATCGATTACCACCAGCGTTTTCGACATGAATATCCCCGCCGAAAAGCAGGAAATCCTGCGCAAAGCGGAAGACAACGTTATCAAGATCGAAGAAATGTACGACATGGGCTACATGACCCAGCGCGAGAAATACGAGCGCGTGGTGGGTGAGTGGAGCCGTGCCAACAACGAAGTGACCAAAGCGCTCCAAAAGACGCTGGACGAATTCAACCCCATCAACATGATGGCGGTCTCCGGCGCCCGCGGTAGCATGAAGCAGATTGCACAGCTTTCCGGTATGCGCGGTCTGATGACCAACCCGCAGGGCGAAACGTTGGAAACGCCGGTGCGTTCTTCCTTCCGTGAAGGACTGTCGGCGCTCGAATATTTCATCTCCAGCCACGGCGGTCGTAAAGGTCTTGCCGATACGGCGCTCAAGACCGCCGACTCCGGTTATCTTACCCGCCGCTTGGTAGACGTTTCGCAAGACGTCATTGTGCGCGAAGAAGATTGCTTCGAGGGCGCCGCGCCCAAGGGAATCCTCACGTCCGCCATTATGGACGGCGATCAGGTGATCGAAAGCCTCGAGGATCGTCTCAACGGCAGATTTGCCGCCGAAGACGTTGTCAATCCCGTAACCAAGCAAGTGCTGGTACATTGCAACGAGATGATTACCGAAGACAAAGCGAAAGAAATCGCTTCGGTTGTCGATCCCAAGACGGGCAAGCCGGCAATCACCGCCGTGAATATCCGTACGGTGCTCACCTGCCGCAGTAAACACGGTGTGTGCGCCAAGTGCTACGGCAAGGATATGTCGGGATCGAGCAAAGTCAAAATCGGCGAAGCCGTGGGTATCATTGCCGCACAGAGTATCGGCGAACCGGGTACACAACTTACCATGCGTACCTTCCATACCGGCGGCGTCGCATCGGCCGACGACATCACGCGTGGTCTGCCGCGTGTCGAAGAGTTGTTCGAAGCGCGCAATCCCAAAGGTGTGGCGGTTATCGCAGAGCACGGCGGCAAAGTGCGCATCGACGAAAAAGACGGCGTACGTAAAGTCATTATCAAAAGTGACGACGGCGACGAGAAGAGCTATACCATTCCGTTCACCGCAAAGCTCAAGGCGAATATCGTCAAGGGCGCGGTAGTAGCGGCCGGCGATCCGCTTACCGAAGGTCCCATCTACCCGCAGGATATCTTGCGTACCAAGGGTCGCAAAGAGGTACAGGAATACATTCTCAAAGAAGTGCAATCGGTGTACCGCAGCCAAGGCGTGCAGATTAACGACAAGCATATCGAAGTTATCGTGCGTCAGATGCTCAAGAAAGTTAAGGTGGAAGACAGCGGCGACGCCGATCTTTTGCCCGGCGAACTCATCGATATCGGCGCGTTTGAAGAAGCCAATGCCAAGGCAATCGAAAATTACGGTCGCCCCGGCGCGGCAAAGCATACGCTGTTGGGTATCACCAAAGCGGCGCTTGCAACCGACAGCTTCCTTTCCGCGGCATCCTTCCAAGAGACGGCGCGCGTGCTCACCGAAGCGGCTATCAAGAACAAGATCGATCCGCTGATCGGCTTGAAGGAAAACGTTATCCTGGGTAAACTGATTCCTGCCGGTACCGGTATGAAGAAATACAAAAACATCTATCCCGTCGAGCTTTCGGGCGGCGACGAGACCGATGAGCCTGCGGTAACGACGTTGGAATAGGAATTTGCCGTCGGCGTAATAAATGTAGCAAAAACAGGAAGGGAGGGACGCTTTCGGCGTGCCCTCCCTTTGAGTAAGAGATTGCTTCGCTGCGCTCGCAATGACAAGTGTGGTGACCGCAATGACAAGTGTTGTGTGCTATGTCATTGCGAGGAGCGATAGCGACGCGGCACACGGTGAGAGTGTCATTGCGAGGAGCGTTAGCGACGCGGCAATCTCATCCATGAGAGCGCTGTGTTCGCAGTTACCCTTCCTGCTCCATGCGGGGGATTGCTTCGCTGCGCTCGCAATGACAGGGTAGTACCGTCATTGCATATCGACGGATTTAGAAGAAAAGCAGTATGATGGAAAACGCGATACAACTTATCGGGCAATACGCTTGCGGAAAGCGTGTGGCGTTGGCGGTGTCGGGCGGCGAAGATTCCATGGCTTTGTTGCACGTGTTTTTGTCGTGCGCGAAAGAGTACCGCATCACGTTTTTCGTCGTAAACGTAAACCACGGTATTCGCAAAAATGCGGCGCACGACAGCGAGTTTGTGGAAAATTACTGCAAAGAGCGCGGCGTGGAATTTTTCGGTACGTGTGTCGATATTCCCGCACGGTGCAAGCAATCGGGGCGGGGAGAAGAGTGCGAAGCGCACTTTGCACGCAAAGAAATTTTTGCCGAACTTTTGCAAGCGCGGCGCGCCGACGTGGTCGTTACGGCGCACCATATGCGCGACAATGCGGAAACGGTGTTGTTGCATCTGTTCCGCGGGTGCGGACTCAAAGGGCTTTCGGGGATGGACGTGCTTTCCCGCGACGGGATTTTCCGCCCCTTTCTGCGTACGTCCAAAGAAGAAATATGCGCATATGTGCAGGCAAACGCCATTTCGTACGTAGTGGACGAAACCAACGCCGACAGCGACTATGACCGAAATTATATCCGTCACGAAATATTGCCCAAAATACGCGACCGCTTTCCCGCCGCGGAGAGAGCGATTTGCCGCACGGCAGGCTTTGCCCGAGAAGCGGCAAAAGCGGTGGACGAAGGACTGCGCCGAGACGCTTTCTCCGTGCAGGACGGCGCCGTATCGCTCAGAGAAGAGTATTTGTCCGCGCCGTATATCTTTGCCGCTTTGGAAAAGCTCGGCAAGACGACGGACGTGTATGCTACGGCGGTGGAGCGCGTGCAAATGCTTAAGGATTGCAAGCCGTGCGCCCGTGCGGATCTCGGCGACGGCATCGTTGCCGCCCGCGAGTACGGGGCGGTTACCTTTTACCGTGCCCGCGAAAGCGCGCAACTTGCGGTACCGTTTGCGGCGGAGAATTTTCCGCAACGGATTGCGGCGTTCGACGGCCTGATTTTGGTGGTTGATTTTGCCGCGCCGCCGTATTTTCCCAAAGCAAAAGATACGCTTGTGTTTTGCGCCGATTGTTTGCCGCAGGATTGCGTGTGGCGCACACGGCGGGAGGGCGACCGCTTTACCCCCTACGGCGGCGGCACGCGCAAGTTAAAAGAATATTTTATCGATAAGAAAGTACCGAGGAGATTGCGCGACAGCGTACCGCTTCTGTGCTGTCACGACCGCGTGTTGGTGATTGCCGGCCGAGAGATTTCCGACGACGTAAAAGTTACGAAAGACAGCAAGCGGGTATTGTCGTTGCGCGCCATCGCATATTCCGAGGAGAACGACTGATATGCGAAGAGTGGAAGACCTGCAAACGCACGGCCTGACGTTTGTGCAAGATACCGATCTCTTCCTGTTCGGTACCGACGCGGTGGAGCTTGCCAATTTTGCCGCCCCGCCCAAAGGGACGCGGGTGTGCGACCTCGGTGCAGGTACCGGGATTTTGTCGGTGCTTTTGGCAGGCAAATACGGTTGCACCGTCACGGCGGTGGAGATTCAGGAGGCGTGCTGTGCGCTGATCGAGGAAAACGCCGCCCGCAATCACCTCGATATCACGGTTGCGCATATGCCCATGCAAGACTTCCGCGGGAATTTCGACGCGGTCGTCTGTAATCCGCCGTATATGAAAGCGGGAAGCGGGATTCCCCGCGGCACGGCGGCCGAACAAACCGCGTGCTTTGAGACGCACGTCACCTTCGACGAAGTGGCAACGGCTGCCGCGCGGCTTCTTTCCACCGGCGGCAAACTGTATCTTGTACACCATATTACCCGCCTTGCCGAAGTGATCGCCACCCTGAAAGCCCATTGCTTGGAGCCCAAGAAATTGCAAATCTTGCGCCCGTCGCCGCAAAAGCCGCCGCATCTGTTTTTGCTGGAGTGTATGCGCGATGGGAGGGAGGGGATCGTGGTTCTCCCCGAACGCTCCGTGGGCGTATAGCGGCACGTCTCGGCGCTACGTGTGCGCCGCCCACTCCGTCAT
>CAMUPJ010000146.1 GCA_947090725.1 uncultured Clostridia bacterium | reverse complement strand
TGAAATACTTGACAAGTTTGCGCGTAATAAACATGGAAGTAAACAAAGACAGAATAATACCCACAAGCAACGTCAAAGCAAAACTCTGAATGGAACCGGTGCCGAAGATTAACAAGACAACTGCGGCAATGATAGTCGTTACGTTACTGTCGATGATCGCTTTTGTCGCTTTTTTGAACCCCGCATACGATGCGGCAAGCATGGACTTGCCGTTACGGTATTCATCTTTGATACGTTCGAAGATAACGACATTTGCATCGACGGCCATACCGATACTCAGGATAATACCCGCAATGCCGGGCAATGTCAATTGTACCCAAGGCAAAATCGCAAGGAACAAAAGCATAAGCGCCGTGTACAGCAAAAGTGCCATAGAGGCAATACCGCCCAACATACGATAACGCCAAATGAGGAACGCCATCACAAGCACAAGTCCCACAATACCGGCAATGATGCCGTAAAACAAGGCTTTTTGTCCCAGCGTCGGCGAGACAGTACTGCATTCAAGGAGCGAAAGTCTGACTTCGAATTGTCCCGAGGTGATCTGATCGGCAAGATTCTGTGCCGTTTCGTAATCCGCCATTCCGTTGATAATAGCCCGACCGTTTGTAATCGCCGATTCTATGGACGGTGAAGAAATCGTGGTCTCGTCTCCGTCTACGGTAGAAATGATAGACATCGTTTTGCCGATGTTGTTGCTGGTTGCCGTAGCAAACGCTTCGGTGCCTGCATTATCGAGTGACAATGCCACGACAGGTTGTCCGTCTTGATACGTAGCTTCGGCGCGCAAGACGTTCTCGCCTGTGAGCACAATCTCCCCTGTTTCATCGAGCTGAAAACGAAGCGAAGCGGGTTTTCCGATAATATCGAAAATGTTTCCGGGATCGGCAACGTCGGGAACTTCTACTCTTAAGCGTGTGCTGCCTTCACGTACAACCGTTGCTTCGGAATAGCCTTTGCCAATCAACATGTTCTCGAGACGGGTTCTTGTGCCGGACATACGAGAGGAAATATTGGAGGTGTCTTCCGTGCTGTCCATTTCGTATACCGCATAGATACCGCCCTTTAGATCCAGACCGAGCTTGATGGCACTCGAAAACGATTTAAGGGTAGTCAAGCCGAAGTTGAAAGAGCAAAAAGACATGATTAGACCGATTATCGTGATAACGCCAATTATAGATATTTTTATGATTGACGATTTTTTCTTCATTTTAGCCTCCTGCATGCAATAGAACAATTATATAATAAAAAGGAAAGATTAGTCAAATAAATCGCAAGGATAATTGGAAAAAAGATTACTATTGCTGCGTATTTTCGAGACAGTAAACGGCTAAGGCGCATTCTAACCTTTTGCGCATTAAAGCGCATGCCGTCTGATACGGCGACGTAATGCAACCGTTGAAATTGATTGCATTGGCGGCGCATCCTCCGCTGCAAAAATATTTTGCCCAACAATCGAGACAAGTCGGCTTACAAGAAAGATTGTTTTCACAGAATGTTTCGTATAGATGCGTATCGATTTTTCCTTCTTGCAAATTGCCCATTTTGTAGGCTGTGTTTCCCACGAATTGATGGCACGGGTAAATATCTCCGCTGGGCGCCACGGCAACATATTCGGTACCCGCTCCGCAACTGAAATACCGTTTGCTCAAGCATGGCGAATGCTTCATGTCCACCATAAAGTGGAAAAAGCTGAACCATGTTTCCGGATTTGCGCGCCGTTTCAGATACTCTTTGGCAAGAACTTCGTATTGTTCGCACAGCATCGGCAAATCCTCTGCGCGGAATGCCAGCGGATGTCCGTCGGGCAACACGACCGGTTCGAGCGAAATTTTATCGAATCCGTAATCCACGAGCGCCAATGCGTCTGCGGCAAAATCCTTATTGCGTGCCGTAAAAGTGCCGCGTACGTAATATTGCGCGTCTCCTCTTTTACTGCGGAATGCCAGAGCGTTTTTGAGCACTATATCAAAAGAATCCTTGCCGCCTTGCGTCTTACGCACTTGATTATGGACACTTTTGCGGCCGTCTATACTGAGAACCACGTTGTACATTTCCCGATTAAAGAAATCGATGGTTTCTTCGTTGAGGTTCAGCGCATTCGTAGTAATCGTAAAACGGAATTGCTTATTGTGCACTTTTTCCAGGGTGCGTCCGTATTGTACGGCGGCATATACGGCAGGCATATTCATGAGCGGTTCCCCGCCGAAAAAGTCCACCTCGAGATTATGCCGATTGCCGCTTTTTTTCACCAAAAAATCGAGCGCGCGGCATGCCGTTTCGGCCGTCATGGCTTCTCTTTGCCCCGAATACTTTCCCTCGTCGGCAAAACAATAGGCACAAGCCAGATTGCAATTGTGGCAAATGTTGAGGCACATCGACTTGATGACGCCGTCCGGCTTGGGCGGTTTGTAATTCGGCATAGGTGAAAAAAGCGCACCGCGTTTTTGCAGCGCTTCTATCTCTTCTGCCTCTTCCGGATATTGCTTGCGCATACGCGAAAACTCTCCTGCGTCGAAATTGCCGCCGGGAGAGCTTACGGAATCAATGAAATTTTTCATGGAAGCGTCGATTTTGCACAATGTGCCGCTTTCGACGTCTAACAAAAAGTCTTGCCCTAAGCAAGTAAAGGTGTGAACCATCTCGTGTATTCTTTATCGCAACCGTAACGAAATTGGTTACTTATTGTCCTCTTTTTGAATTCTTTCGATTTTTCTTTCACAGGATTGGTTGCCTACCGTGCAACTCGTTTTGCAGGCAGACTGACAACTGGCCTGGCATTCGCCGCAACCGGTGCCTGCGCCGCACTCTACCGTTTTTTCCGCCACGATTTCAATGTGTTTCATGAGAATCTCCTCCGAATAAAGTCTTACGCATAAAGTATACAGAAAAAAACGAATAAATGCAAGTGTTTTGCTATGCTATTTTTTTGAAGCCGGCCAATATGCCGCTGAGCATTCCGGTGATGCTACCCAAAGCAACGTCATTGAGAATATGAAGCCCGAAAGAGAAAGTTCCGTCTAAGAGTGAAAAGATGACATAAGACAATGCAATATAAAGTATGCCGATAATAATTCCTTTAAGCCAAGTATTCGGTTTGCTTTTGATGGCAATCAGACAGGCGATCAGAATACTGATTCCCTTGATGACTTGGTTTATGATGGGTATCGCGCCGTTTTTCAAATTAAACAATTTGATGACAAGAGCGGCTGCGAGAATCAATACCAACGACAGTATTACGGCTATAATGAGCGCCTTGATTATCTCGAATATCGTTGCGCTCTTTTTTGCTTCCTTTTCCATAGAAAAACCTCCGCATTAGATACTTATACATATGCGGAGGTTTTCATCGATAGAACTGCTTGTCTACACTTATTTTTTGGTGCTTTTGCGAGGCTTTTTGGGTGTGGTAGCTACGGTTTCGTTTTCGGTAGCGTTTTCTTCCGTCACCGACGCCGTTGTGTCTTCTGCCGCAGGAACAACCGCTTCTTCCGTTTCGGGGGCAACTGCTTGCGCCTCTTCTTTTTTTTCTACCGTCTCTTGTGCGGGTACTTCTTCGAAGGGAGCGGTTTGTGCTTGTTGCGGAACTTCCGCTTTGCTGAGAATCTGATATACGGCTTGAATATCGAAAACCATGGTAGACTTTGTATCGCCTATGCCCGTTTCGATTACCATTTCCTTGTCTACGGGGCTGATTTCTTTGATTTCGACAACCTTGCCCACAATGCCTCCCACCGTTTTCACAATGTCGCCGGGATGCAACGACGCATGCAAATCATTTATCGCTTTATTTCTGCGTTTGTTGGTAAACATCGGCAACACGATGAGTACGACTACCATTATTGCCAACAATACCAGCATCACGATTGTTTCGGTATTCATCTTGGCTCCCAATAAAAAGTTAACCATTCGGTATTAGTCTCTCCTTCTAAATTGTTACTATAATCCTACCATAAATCGGTAATGAATGCAAGCGTTTTTGTGTGAAAATTTCAGTGCTTGCGCATTACTTCACAATTATCGACGCGCTTTGCGTCGAATATACGTATCAACCGATCGTACAGATGCTGATCGGTAAAATTCCCGTTCAGACGCAATTCCAGCGGTGCGATATCGATAAGATACAACAAAAGTTGTTCGGTATCCATGATATTATATTCGAATTCGCTTTCCGGTAATCGACCGCTTACATTGTATTCTTCATCGTGTTGGCAAATATCAAGACGCATCACTTTGGGACTTACGGCGCTGATGAGAAAGCGAATCAATTCGTTAAGCGTGTCTTCGTCTATGAGATAGGCCGCGTTGTCGCTGGCAAGTGCTCCGATTTCATCCCAACGCGCTTTTAGCTCGCGTAAGCGAAAATAGAAGATTCCGTCCAGTGCCATACCGTTACACAGCGACAACGCGTCTTGAATAAGTTCCCTCTCGTTTTCCCGATCGAATGCGACTAAGGTGTGTAACAGCAGATTATACGAATTACGTTCGAGCGGCAACCGCGTAACACTTTTTAAGTAATCGTATTTGACTACCGTTGCATACATATCGATGAAACTGTCCCGCATAATGCGCAACATATCTGTTTTTTGGGGAGATTCACATGCTATCGACACAAGGGTTCGCCCGGATTGCTGTG
>CAMUPJ010000145.1 GCA_947090725.1 uncultured Clostridia bacterium | reverse complement strand
AATCGACATAAACGGAATTTCCCATGCTTTGGGCAAATGCGGACATTTTGTGGAATACGCCGTATGTCTTTCCGATTCGGACGAAATTTCCGCAACTTTCAAATCGCTTTTGGAAAAATACGAGGCTATCTTGGTCTGCGGCGACGTACATCGGTTTTATGATGCCATGAGCCAAGAGTATAATATCAGTCGCAAAAATTCCGTCTTTGCCTGGAATGACGCATTATGCGTTGTTTCGGCAACATGCGATGCTGCGTTTTTATCGGAAACTCTGATTCCCGCTTTTAACGGACATCGTAAAACTTGTTATGCGACCTCGGTCTTTCGGACAATAGGAAAAACAGAAGAACAACTGCGCGAATTATTGAAAGATTACGTCAAAAACCGAAACAAAATATCGTTTAAGTTTATTACGAAACCGCCGGAATGTTCGGTTCTGATACGCTACTCCAACAAAACACACAAAGATACCGTTGCCGAAATCCTACATAATGTGGGTGATCTTTTGAAAGACTGCGTGTACTCGTACGACGATGAAATCGATCTGTCGACCAAAGTAGCCGATTTACTCATACGGCAAGGAAAAACTTTGGGCGTTGCCGAATCATTCACGGGTGGCAATATCGCGGCTTCTTTAGTGCGAACCGCAGGAATCAGTCAAGCGTTCAAAGAAGGTATCGTATGCTATTCCGATCATGCCAAACATAATCGGCTACGCGTTTCGCAAGACATTCTGGATCATTACGGCGCCGTCAGCGATGAAGTTGCGTATGAGATGGCAGCCAATCTTCTGGTAGACGGTCAATACGACTACGTTATTGCCACTACCGGCAATGCAGGTCCTACCTCCGAAAAACCGAACGAAGTGGGTATTTGCTACATAGCGATAGGCGACCGAAATGCCGTAGACGTATACAAAGAGCATTTTGAAGGAGACAGAGAAACCGTTATTTCCTGTGGCACACAAATGGCGTTGTTTTATCTCTATCGCAAAATACGTGCCGCGTCACCACAAGCTTCCGCGCCCGTACAAGAAGAGATTTCCCAACAGTAACAAGTTACCTAAAAGACTAAAAGCACAATGTGAAGGAGAGTATAAATGGATAAAGGAAAACCGATTATCGATTATAACATGACCAAAGAAGAGCGCAAAAAAGCGCTCGATGCGGCAATCGCACAAATCGAAAAGAATTACGGCAAAGGTTCGATTATGAAGTTAAACGAATCACGTGTCACCGCTGTGGAAGTCATTCCTACGGGCTGTCTCAGCGTGGATTTGGCTTTAGGGATCGGAGGCTTGCCGAGAGGACGCATTATAGAAATCTACGGCCCCGAATCCAGCGGAAAAACGACGCTTAGCCTTCATGTGATTGCCCAAGCGCAAAAATTAGGCGGTACAGTGGCATTTATCGACGCCGAGCATGCACTGGATCCCGTATACGCGCGCAACTTGGGAATCGATACGGATAGCCTGTACATTTCACAACCCGACAACGGAGAACAAGGTCTCGATATCGCCGAAGCCTTGGTGCGAAGCGGTGGTGTAGACGTAGTGGTTGTCGACTCGGTAGCCGCACTTACGCCGAAAGCGGAAATCGACGGCGATATGGGCGATAGTCAAATCGGTCTACAGGCACGGTTGATGTCCAAAGCTCTGCGTATTCTTGCCGGTATCTGCAACAAATCGAAAACGTGCGTTATTTTCATAAACCAATTGCGGGAAAAGGTGGGCGTTATGTTCGGCAATCCGGAAGTCACTCCCGGCGGTAAAGCCTTGAAATTTTACGCCAGTATCCGTTTGGATGTGCGCAGAGTGGAAGGCGTAAAAGACGGCGGCGAAGTAGTGGGCAATCACACCAAAGTGAAGGTAGTCAAAAACAAGTTGGCCCCTCCGTTCAAAACGGCCGAATTTGATATTATATTCGGGAAAGGTATTTCACGGGCAAGTTGCATCATCGATCTCGGACTCGAATACGGTATTTTGACCAAGAGCGGATCGTGGTTCGGATACAAAGGAGAACGCATTTGTCAAGGGCGTAACGGCCTGATGAATATGCTGGAAAGCAAGCAGGAACTTGCCGACGAGATCGAAGCGGCTATCAAAAAGATTGCCGAAGAAAAGAGTGGCAATGCCGAAGAGTCGGCGGAAACAAACTCTTCGGAAGAAACCGAAAGCAAATAATATAAAAAGGCATATGCCTTTTCGGTTTACTTGACTTTTTTCCGTCCATACTGTAATATAAAAGCAAGCGGATTGCGGCATATTATGTCCCATTCGTTTGCTTGTATATGAAATCATCGAAATGCGAACAACGATGACGATATACTTCAAAAATTTGTAAAAAGGAGGTTACACATGTCACAGATGTTATTATCTGCGTCAACGGTTTTGGTTGCCGTTCTCACCGGTGTCGTTGCGCTAATTATCGGCTTGGCACTCGGTATCGCTATCTATATATTGATACAGAAAAAGAAACTGGGCGATGCCAAACAGTCGGCGAACAAAATCACGGAAGCGGCTTATGCCGAAGCGAAAGAAATTCGTGCACAGGCCAAAAATCAGCAAAAAGAATCCATACTCGAAACCAAAGAAGAAATTCAAAAGTTAAAAGCGGAATTCGACCAAGAGCTGAAAGACAGACGAAACGAAGTGCAACGCAGTGAGCAAAGAATCTCTCAGCGCGAAGATGCACTCGGTAAAAAAGAAGACGTCTTGGATAAAAAGCTGGAGGCAGTCGAAAAGACGAAAGCGACTCTTGCCGAAAAAGAGAGCCAAATCGATGCAAAGAAAGCGGAAATCGATACTGCACACGAGCGCATGCTGAGCGAAATCGAGAAAGTTTCTCAGCTTACCCGTGAAGAGGCGAAAGCCCAACTCTTGCATGAAATCGAAGAAGAGGCGCGGCGGGATGCGGTAGGACTTGTACGCGAAATCGAGGCAGAAGCGAAAGACGAAGCCGAAAAGAAAGCACGCACGATTATCGCAACGGCTGTACAGCGTTGTGCAGTCGATCACAGTGCCGAGATTACCGTTTCGGTTGTCAATCTTCCCAACGACGAAATGAAAGGGCGCATTATCGGTCGAGAAGGCCGCAACATTCGTGCGCTTGAAAACGCTACGGGCGTGGACCTGATTATCGACGATACTCCCGAAGCCGTCGTGCTTTCCGGTTTCGATCCCGTACGCAGAGAGATTGCGAGAATTACGCTCGAGAAGTTAATCGCCGACGGTCGTATTCATCCCGCAAGAATCGAAGAGATCGTAGAAAAGACGCGTAAAGAACTGGATGCGCAAATCAAAGAAACGGGCGAAAATGCCACCTTTGAAGCAGGCGTTTTCGGGCTTCACGGCGATCTTGTCAAACTCTTGGGACGGCTCAAATACCGGACAAGCTACGGGCAGAATGTTCTCAAGCATTCCCTTGAAGTTTCCTATTTGGCCGGTTTGATGGCTGCCGAATTGGGCGCAGACGTAAAACTTGCCAAGCGGGCGGGATTGCTCCACGATATCGGAAAGGCCGTAGATCACGAAGTAGAAGGTACGCATATTACCATCGGCGCGGATTTGGCGAAAAAGTACAAGGAAAGCAAAGAAGTAATCCATTGTATTGCGGCGCATCATAACGATATAGAGCCGCAATCTATCGAAGCTGTCTTGGTACAGTGCGCCGATGCAATCAGCGGCGCGCGACCGGGAGCACGCAGAGAGTCGTTGGATAACTACGTCAAACGGTTGGAGAAGTTGGAAGAAATCGCAAACGGATTCGACGGCGTAGAGAAATCATTCGCCATTCAGGCGGGACGAGAAGTTCGCATCATCGTCAAGCCCGAAGTTGTCAGCGATTCCGCAACCGTATTTATGGCAAAAGATATTGCCAAAAAAATCGAGAGCGAAATGGAGTATCCTGGACAGATCAAAGTCAACGTTATTCGCGAAACACGCAGTATCGATTACGCAAAATAAACACACGTATCTGCCGGATCTAAGCAGTGCAATGAATATTCGTTGCACTGCTTTTCTTTATCTTCCGATGCCGAGTATAAAAACAGGAAAAGGGCGTAAAACTAATTTCGAGTACTTAAGGAGGCAAAAATGAACTTATATCTCGAAATCGCATTGCGAACGCTATTCACTATTGTATTGCTACTGATCCTTACTAAAATAGACGGCGCAAAGCAAATCTCTCAACTGAGTTTTTTCGACTACATCATTGGTATAACGGCCGGAAGCGTAGCCGCTGTCATGTGTGTCGATCAAGACGTATCGATATGGGCGAGTGCCGTTGCTCTCGTATTGTTCATGCTCTGCGGTGCGCTTTTTTCTTTTCTCTCGCAAAAAAGTATTTTTTGTCGCAGGCTACTGGAAGGGAATCCGATTTTCATTATTGTAAAAGGCGAAATCTTGTATAACGGACTCAAAAAAGCCCGTTTTTCGGTCAACGATCTGATGCGCGAACTGCGTAGTCAAGGTTACTTTGACATCACGGAAATTCATTACGCTATACTGGAAACTAACGGCAACGTTTCGGTCATGCTGAAATCTTCTGCGCGTCCCGCAACCAATGAAGACGAGGGAAACACGGTAGAAGACGACAGCATACGCGCCGACGTTATTATAGACGGCAAGATTTTGCGCGGCAATCTAAAAGCATT
>CAMUPJ010000144.1 GCA_947090725.1 uncultured Clostridia bacterium | reverse complement strand
AATGGGGTCGGATTGGTGTATAATAAAACCGCATATAAGGAACGCGCGTTCCGTTCCGTTTTTTATAAGCATGAAGAACGCGCGTTCAAGCGTTGTTTTCCGGCAAACGGGTTCGGAATACGGCAGCGCTTATGAAATCGGGCACAATTACATACGCTAAGTAAGAAGAATTACAGACTCGACTCGGATTGTTTCGCCGCTTTTGTACGAGAGGCGAAAAGCCACTGGAACGAATCGAGAAATTCAAACGGAGGCATTGGAGAAATGATGAAGAAATTGGCGGCATTTCTGCTGACGGCGGCGCTGGCCTGCGCAATATTTGCGGGTGGCGTTTTGACTGTTGCGGCGGCGGAAGCCGATGCGGCCGACGACAATGTCAATACGGCGCTGTTCCTCAAAGAAACCGAGTCGAACAGTAATGTGACGAGCTACGTTTGGTTGGAAAAAGGAACCGACTCGTACAGAATCGTATACGAGTTTGACGAACCCACCAGGCTTGCCGCACAAGCGGGCGATATTACCGCTACGCAAGGACAGCTTGTTTCGGTCAACGGCACGAACTTGACCGAGATAGACGGCGCTACGCTTGCGGTGGAGGCAATTCCCGTTGCGCTCGATACCTTGGACGAAGGCGAAGGGGACGGCACGCCGGAGGAACCTGCGGCGCCTGCCGAATATCGTCTTGTGGCGACGGTGCCTATGTCGGCGATTCGCGGCGACGGCACCGATAAAGTGATTTTGTCGGCGGGATTCAAAGGCGTGGGCAAGTATGTGTCTACCGTGCGCTACATGCACAAATTCGGTGCGGTGGGAGACAATACTTCTTTGCGCGGCACGCGCATATACCGTAGCGATAATCCCGACGATTACGAGTCGGTTACGGTTACGAGCGTAGGTACGCCGGGATCCGCCAACAGAGGCACCGCTTTTAATATCTATCTTTCCGATACGATCACTTCCAAAAAGATGGAAGATATGCAATTCGACATGCAGAAGCTCAAACAGTTCAAGGGGGATAACGGCGACCAGAAGTGCTATTCCGATGCCGAAATCGATCTTTTGAACCGTTATGAAATCGTCGATTACCACAACGAAAACAGTTTGATTTATAATCTGCAATTCGGTTGCGAGCAGTACAACGGACTTAGGATGCATCCCGCCAATCGGTCGGGCGAAGCGGACAGTTACGCGTCGTTTATGGCGCCGCAGACCACGGTAGACGGAATCGATATTTATAATCTTTTGCAGATACAGGAATCGGTAGCCGACAACAGTTGTCGGTATTACAATACGAACGGCCAGGGCGTAGTCAACGTAGGGCAGCAACATTTGGCGTTGCAGATTCACATGGAAGGCAACAGTATTCAGGTGCTTTTCAAGGGGGACTCCGAGCGCGACAGACTGATTCAGGAAGGTACGGTGATTTACGGTACGAAGTATGACGGATCGCTTGTGGCGACCGAAGCAACTTCTTTCAACGAGAATATCGCGCCCGATCGTACCAAAAAGATGGTCGTGGGACTCAAAGCGGGCTTCTTGTTTC
This sequence comes from uncultured Clostridia bacterium, assembly GCA_947090725.1. Taxonomy (GTDB): domain Bacteria; phylum Bacillota; class Clostridia; order Christensenellales; family Pumilibacteraceae; genus Pumilibacter. Next base: position 3,126 of record CAMUPJ010000144.1, on the reverse strand, counting down.
CCAACGGTAAGATGCTCAAAGAAGACGTATTCTTTGTGTACAATCCCGTGCAAAAAGCCTGGACGAGAATGGGCGATACTTCCGTAGAACCTACGGAGGATACCACGCTGACCAATCAGGAAGGATACACCGCAGAAGAATGGGCGCTGATGCATCCGGCTTCGACCGAACCCGCGGGCAAATCGGGATGCGGTAGCGTGCTTTCTTCCGACGGCGGCAAATTGACTTTGATCGTTTCGTTTTTGACGGTACTGTGTGCGGGTGCGCTCGTGTCGGTACGCGGCAAATCGCGGAGCAAATAAGGAGGGGAGGAATCATGAAGAAATTTTTCGGCATATTGCTCGCACTCGTGCTGTGCTTCGGACTGGTCGCCTGCAATAAAAGCAACGGCGGCGGCAATGCGGGGGGAGTAAAAAATCCTTCCGACGTAGGCGTCACAGACCTTAGCAACGGATACACCTATACCAAGCAGAACAACGACGGACTCATGCAGTTTTACAGTTCCGATGCGGGATTGGATGCGTTTGTCAACGAGTATATGGAGCGCCACCTGCGCTATAACGATAATGCGATCGGCACGCTCAAATTGGGCGAAGGCAATTCCGTGTGGAAGGAATGGGAAATCATGTCGGTGGCGTGGATGAACACCTCCGGCATCGGTTACAGCCCCAAAAATACGGTGGCCAACTGGTTCTCCAATATCTATCAGGACGATTACGGATATATATGGTTCGATAACGGGTCCACGACGAACGATTGGGGCATGAACTGGCAATTCCCGAGCTTCGGGCATTCGTTGGACGAGAGTACCGGATATTATCTGTCCACGTCGTATTTCAACGAACTGAACAATCTTAGGGGGCGCAACGGCAGTATAGAACTTACCGAGTACTGGACGGCCAATGCCACCGTGGGCAACGGAACGGTGGTTTCCGGCGTGAAATCTACGAAAGAGGTGAGCGGCACCGATTATTACGATGCCATGCTGGTAGACAGCAAAACGAGCGGGAAACCCATCAAATCCATCGAATATATCTATTCGGTACCCGACGGAGCGCAGGTCAACGAAGGAACGGCAGCCAACCCCGTTATGGTAGCGCCCAAGCCGTTTATGGCTACGCCCTTTGTATCACCTTTCCTCGAACTCGATTTCTCGCTGACCGACTATGATTCGCTCGGTTCCACCAATCAGATCGACGATATTCTCGTGTACTGGAAGGGCGGTAGCAGCGACGAAGCGCAGACCGATTGGGACAGCAAACATTGCGCAAGCTATAAGCGCGACGCTATCAATTACAAAGAATCTTTCTCGGCGGCTACGCACATTGTATTCCCGATGTACGCCAACGAGTATTGGGGCACTTCCGCCTCTATCGACGACGCTATTACCGAAATGAAAATCGTCGTCAAATTCAAAGACGGCATCAACGCGCAAGTCCGTCTCGAAGAAGTAACTTTCTCGATGGATGCGCGGCAAGTTCTCAATAACTGTATCTATCTGGCGGCCGGAGCGTATTACTTCCAATACACGCAAGACACCGCATGGCTTGCGCAGAATATGGATCGTTTGCGCACGGCATTGCAGTTCTTGCTCACCACCTGCAAAGGGCGCGGGCAGGCATTGGTGACTACCGAAAATCTGGTGGGGCACAACGGTTCGTCCAACTACGACTACTACGGCGTATTTGCCAGCGAAGCCGCCGTCGAAGCGGAAATTACCCGCTTGAAACTCACGGGAGAAGCTGCGGAAGCATTCCGCCAAAGCGCAGTGCGTCGGCAGACCTCGGCAGTGGGGAGCGGCATCGGCGACGGATATTGGGATTCCATCAACGCGCCGTGCGTGAGTCTGTACGTCAATCTCAATTATTACAAAGCGCTCAAGGGCATGTTGTATTTGGAGAATATGTTTAAGGCGGCGGGGCTTACCGAGTCGGGCGCTACGATAGCAGTCAAAACGGCCGATCGGACGGATACCGTCGCATATACCGAAACGGTAGAGACGCTGACCGACAAACTGGAAGACTTTGTGCCGGAATTCCAAGAGTATTTCTGGAACGATACGACCGGTCGGTTCCTGCTCGGATACCTTCCCGAAGACGATCCCGGCGTGGTGGCCGATAAAGTAGTGTATCAGCCCGAAGACGGTTCGCTGTACGGCCAAAATACTGCCAAACGCGTGAAAGTGGACTACGGATTTACCACTTTCAACGAAGAATGTATAGAGCTGGGATTGGCTACCGAAGCGCAAGCGAAATCCATCATGGAGTGGATCAACGGCGACCGCATTGTGGAAGGCGATACCGCCGATAACCAAAAGCGCACGACGCAGATTTATCAGTACGAGTTTGCGCCCCGATTCACCACGTTGATCAACGAATACCAGTTCTGGTATCGCTTCAACGGTACCACCGCGAATAGAACGTATGCGTGGAACCGTCAGATCCAAAACGGCGGTGCGGCGCTTCACTGCGCATACTACGATCTTGTGGCCGAAAACCTTGTGCGCGGAGCGGACGCAACGCTTGCGAAACTCAAGAATATTCAGGCTTGGTATGAAAAGATAAAAGCGGCGTCCGGTGCCGGTATGGGCTTCTACCGTAGCTATTATTTAGGTGAGGGAATCACGCCGCAAGGCGGTCCTACAGGCGCGGGCGTTGTCGGGGTGGACTACGAGTTCATCGAAGCGGAAATTCTCGTTACGGCGATTCCTACGGCGTTTTTCGGGCTTTCGTCTACCGAATATAACGTACTCAACGTCACACCCAATCTTCCCGATGGCCTTGACTGGTGGAAGATGGAGAACCTTACGTATGCAGACGCATTGTACGATCTGACGATCGGCAAAGACTGGATACAGCTCAACAGCGTATCGGGAGAAACGAGCGGACTCAAGGTGTGCGTCACGCTCGATAAGCCGCAAGGCGATTTCACCGTGCGCCAGCATGATCGGGTTTTGGTTAAAGATACCGATTATGTAGTGAGCGGCGATAAAGTGATCGTCACGGTGCCTTTGCAAAACGGTCGGATTCAGATCGTGAAATAGCATACGCAAAATGGGCGGAGTGAGAGGAAACCATGCGTAAAATTGCACTTTAACGAAGTGGCAAGGCCACAATTCCCGGCAAG
>CAMUPJ010000143.1 GCA_947090725.1 uncultured Clostridia bacterium | reverse complement strand
GCGGTACTCAGCACTTTATCCATCACCGAAAGTTTCTCACTGACGAAAAGCGCTACTTCCCGAAGCGTCCTGCCCTCGATAAATACCGCCAGGTCATATGCGCCCGACATGAGATACACGCTTTTGACCTCTTCGAACTGATAGATATCCTCGGCGATATTGTCGAAACCGTGCGTAAACTGCGGACTGACTTTCACCTCGATGAGCGCCTGCACGCTTTCGCTCCCCAGCTTCTCCTCGTTCACCAGAACGGTATATTTGGCAATGATGCCGCTCTGTTCCATTTTCGCCACCGCGCGGGCCACTTCCTCGGCGGGACGCCCCAACATGACGGCGATTTTTTCCGCCGAAGTACGCCCGTCTTCGCGTAATACCGAAAGGATATCATTGTACAGTCTGTTCATAGCACACTCTCCTGTTTTATTGCGCCGATGCCGCTTTCTGCCGCGACAACGCCAGCACACCGCCCGCCAGAATCACTTCTTTGAGCCGATCGCTTAAGTGCAGACGGGTGGAAACGGTGACGCCGCGGGTACGGTTCACCACCGTTACCGTATCGCCGGCGACGATCTCCTGCGGCGCATCGGCAATATACAACTCGTCTCCCTCGGAAATCTTTTCCTTATCGTCGGGATGAACGAACACCAACGGCAGAATGCCGTTGTTGATAAGATTGCTCTCGTGAATGCGGGCGAACGAAACCGCCAACACCGCTTTGATGCCGAGATACAGCGGCACCAGCGCCGCATGCTCGCGCGACGACCCTTGCCCGTAATTGGCGCCCGCCACAATGAATCCGCCGCCGCTTTGCTTGGCACGCGCCGAAAATCCGGCATCGACGGGCGCAAGACAGTAGTCGGCCAGATACGGGATATTGGAGCGGTACGGCAACAGTTTACTGTTGGACGGCATGATATGGTCGGTCGTGATATTGTCGGGCAAAACAATAAGCGCTTTGCCCGCGATATTCTGCGTAAGCTTTTCCGCCCGCGGAAAAGGTTTGATATTGGGGCCGCGCACAATTTCGACGCCCTCGAAATGTTTGGGATGCAAAATCAGATTGTCATTGATCTCGAACCGTTCGGGAAGCTCGATATGTATTTCTCCGTAGTCGGCAGGATCGGCAAAATGCCCTTCGAGCGCGGTGAATGCCGCCGTCTCGGGACTGACAAGATACACGTCGGCCGACGCCGTTCCGCTTCGCGCATAGAAATTCCGATTGAAAGTCCGCACGCTGACAGCGTCCGTCTTGGGCGACTGTCCCATGCCGATACACGGTCCGCAGGCGCATTCGAGTACGCGCGCGCCCGCTGCGATCATATCCGCCAACGCGCCGCTACGGGCAAGCATGGTGAGTACCTGCCGCGAACCGGGACTCACGGTAAGACTTACGCCCGGCGCCACCGTCTTCCCTCTGAGAATAGCCGCGACTTTGCACATATCGGCATAACTGGAATTGGTACAACTGCCGATGCACACCTGATCCACCGCAATCTCTTTCAACGCCGAAACCGGCTTTACGGCATCGGGGCTGTGCGGGCAAGCCGCCAACGGCCGAAGCGCCCATAGATCGATCGTCACTTCCTCGTCGTACGTTGCGTCCGCATCGGCAGAGAGCGGTTTATAATCCTGCTCCCGCCGTTGCGCGCGCAAAAAGGCGCGCGTCACTTCGTCGGAAGGAAACACCGAAGTCGTAGCGCCCAATTCCGCACCCATATTGGCAATGGTAGCGCGCTCGGGCACCGAAAGCGTGGCGACCCCGTCTCCGCAATACTCCATCACCTTTCCCACGCCGCCTTTTACGGAAAGACGACGCAACACTTCCAAAATAATATCTTTGGCCGCGGCGTTATGCCCGAGCTTGCCGCGCAACTCCACTTTGACCACTTTGGGCATGGCAATGTACAACGGCGCGCCGCCCATCGCAAGCGCCACGTCGAGACCGCCGGCGCCGATGGCAAGCATGCCCATACCGCCGCAAGTGGGCGTATGACTGTCGGAGCCGAGCAAAGTGCGCCCGGGACGGGAAAACCGCTCGAGATGTACCTGATGACAGATTCCGTTGCCCGGTTTGGACACGCGGATCCCGTGCTTGAGCGCCACCGACTGAATATATGCGTGGTCGTCGGCATTCTCGAAGCCAGACTGCAACGTATTGTGATCGATATACGCCACGCTCAGTTCCGTCTTTACCTTGTCGATCCCCATGCTTTCGAATTGCAGATACGCCATGGTTCCCGTAGAGTCCTGCGTAAGCGTCTGATCGATGCGAATGCCTATTTCACTCCCCGCTTTCATTTCGCCGCACACAAGATGCGCGGACAATATCTTTTCTGTAAGATTCAAAATGTTTGTACCGCCTGTATTCGTAGTCGTTTCATTGTACCCGATTTGCCCGAAATTGTCAAACAATATCTCGCCCGATAAACTATGCCGAATCGTTTGTAATCGTGACGAAAATGCGGTATACTATTCTCATAAATATTATACGGAGCACACCGAAATGTTCAAAATCTGGGCAAAAGTCATCGACGACCACAAAATACGCCGAGACTATCTGTATCACAGCGCCGATAAATTCAACGAGAGCGAATTTTTATATTATCTGTCGGATATCTGCCACGAACTGGATATTCCCACCCCCGTCGTATTGCAGAGCCATATCCGCAATTACAACCTTTTCAATATCGCGAAATTCAAACCGAGCGATTTCGTGGAAAAAGTCAATTTCGACACGTTGCAGCTGGAAAACGCGTCGGAGTGATTTCCCGCAGCATACAGAAAGTTCTCCCGTCCGTCGGTAAGCGGACGGGTTTTTTCATTGGTTCTTTGTCCGCAAAAGCACGCATACACATAGAGCATGACGGTATTCGAAGCAATTTTATTGGGTATCGTGCAAGGACTGACCGAGTTTTTGCCGGTATCGAGCAGCGGACATTTACTGCTGATGGGACGATTTCTCGGCGTGAGCAACGTAAGTCTCGGTTTTGAACTTGTGTGCCACCTCGGCACGCTGGCGGCCGTATGTATCTGCATGCGAAACGACGTTTTCGCCCTGATCAAAAAACCGTTTGCCCGCCCCATGCGCCTTCTGCTGGCGGCCACCGTACCCACGGCAATCGTTGCGGGAATACTTTCGGTGCTCTTTCGCGACGCTTTGGAAGGTTCGGTGCTGGTGTATTGCTTTCTCATTACGGGAATTTTGCTCTTGTGTTGCGGCTTTGCCGATAAGCGCGCTACCGAAAAACCGATGCGCTATCCGCATGCGGCATGTATCGGACTCATGCAGGGAATCGCGGCGCTGCCGGGACTGAGTCGCAGCGGCACCACGATCGCCGCGGCAACCATGCTCGGCTACGGACGCGAGCAAGCGGCGCGTTTTTCGTTTCTGCTCTCCATTCCCGTTATCGTCGGCTCTTCGCTGGTAGAACTTATACTGCACGGCGTAGGTAGCGGAATCGGCGCCCCCGCTCTCGTTGCCGCATTTTTTTCGTCCTTCGTCAGCGGACTTGTCGCCGTATCGTTTATGCTCAGAATTCTGCGGAAGCACAGTATGGACGGGTTCGCCGTATACCTCTTTTTGCTGTCGGTCTTTTTATTGATCAACGAATACGCACTGCATTTGTTCTGACGCATAAATCCCGCCGTGCGTGCGCAAACTATCCGCACGGAGGATTTTCAATCATGGCAACTTCGACCCATCTCAAACGGCGGATCGGTATCCCGCTCTTTCTTACAACCGTCGGCGGCACCGTACTGCTCGGTATGCTTTCGGGACTCTTTTCGGGCAGTAAAGCGGGTTACAACTCGCTTGTCTTACCGCCTGCCACACCGCCCGATGCGGTATTCCCCATCGTGTGGGGCATTCTGTACGCTATGATCGGGTTGTCTCTCTTTTTTATTCTGCGCCGTCCGGCGGTGACGCCTCTGCTCGCCCAAGAGAAAAAAGCAGCCACCACGCTGTGGATCGTGCAATTTGCTTTTAACCTGTTGTGGCCGTTTGCGTTCTTTACCTTCCGATTGTATACGTTCTCGTTCCTTTGGTTGGCCGCGCTTACCGCAATAAACCTGGCCGCAATCGTCTACGCATTCCGCGTGAGTAAAGCCGCAGGCATACTGCTCATTCCCTACGAAGCCTGGCTTATGTTTGCTCTCTATCTCAGTCTGTTTATCGCCATTCTCAATTGACCGCAAAAATCATTTGCAACAACGACAAAAGCCCGCAACGATCGGTTACGGGCTTTTTTATTACATTTTGTTTCTTTACGGATATATTACAAAACAGTGAGTTTCACATTACCGAAAGCGATACAGCCCGCCTCGTAGATAAACTGCATGGAATATACCGGCGTACCGGGATTTCCCGTCACGGTAGAAGCGTTCACGTCGAACTTCAGCCAATCGACGTACGTATTGCCGTCTTCCGACCACTGCCATGCAAAATATGCCTTGCCGCCGGAAAGGGTATGCGTAAACCGGATATGATATGCTTTTCCGATGGCGGCGAACGGATGCGTGGCGTTCGCCATTGCGCCGCTTATCCCGTTGTTGTTTGTTCCCCAATACCCCGCCTTGATGATTTCGGAGCTGTCTTCCGCATAGAAAGACATCTGGTTGCCGTACCAACCGCTTTGCGCGCCGGTACGCAGGTTCACGCAGAAAGAAGCTTTGTTTTTGTTACCGTTCGGAACG
>CAMUPJ010000142.1 GCA_947090725.1 uncultured Clostridia bacterium | reverse complement strand
GTATCTTGGATATCGAATTCGAGTTCGTGGAATAAACACAAAGGAATAGAGTAGTTATGTCAGACAAAGTACAGAAAGTGGCGATTTTAGGGGGGAGTTTCGATCCTGTTACGATTGCGCATCTTCATATCATACGGAAACTGAGCGAACGGTTTTCGCGGGTCGTTGTGTTGCCGTGCTATATTTCGCCCTTCAAGCAAGAAGGGTGTTCGGCCGGCGGCGAAGAGCGGGTGAAAATGCTTCGCAAAGTCACGGGCGATTTGGAAAACGTGAAAGTTTCCAAGTGGGAAATCAAGCAAGAGAAGATCAGTTATACCGCCGATGCGATACGCCACTATCACGAAAAATATCCGGAGGCGGAGATTTTCTTTGTGATCGGTTCCGATTGTCTCGGGGGACTCCTCGAATGGAGCGAGGCCGATTATCTTGCCGAGGCCGCTACGTTTTATGTGATGCGGCGTCCCGGATACGTTGCGTCGAAAAAGCAGATCGATGCATTGAAAGAAGCGGGATTTACCGTCAAACTTTCGGGCATCAAAGTACCCGATGCTTCGTCTAGTTTGGTGCGCGCGGCGGTAGCCTTTGGAAAAGCCGCAGAGCTTGTGCCGCAAGAGGCGCTCGAGTACATCGAAAAGCACGGATTGTATACCGAATACACGGCGTACACGAAAGCATACGATATGTTCGGCTTGAAAAAAGAACGCATAGAACATACGTTCCGTGCTGTAAAAGCGGGAATTCGTCTTGCCAAAATTCACGGCGAAGACGTGTCGGAAGTCATTACGGCGCTACTTTTGCACGATATCGGTAAATATGCCGATACTGCCGTCTTGAAAAAATGCGGCGTTACGGTAGAAGAGTATGAAAAAAAGCGCACCGAAGCGCCCGCTGTATTGCACGCCTACGTCTCGGCGGCGATTGCAAGGGATTATTTCGGATGTAACGACCGTATCGTCGATGCGATTGCAAAGCATACTACCGGCGCCCCCGAAATGCGTATGCTGGATAAGATCGTTTATCTTGCCGATGCCGTGGAAGACGGTCGTACGTACGACGGCGTGGAATCTCTTCGCAGGCTTGCCGTAAAAGATACCGACAGAGCCATGCTTCGGTCGCTGAAAGCAACCGTTAAGAGTCTGAAAGCGGAAGGCAAGCCGATATGCGGCGAAACGGTGGCGGCAAGCAAGTATTTTGCCGCGGTGTGCCGAGAAAAATCCGCCGCAAAAAAGGCGTCGCCGGTATTCGGTGCGGCAGAGGCGGACTTGCGGGAGAACCGACCTGTCGTAACGACGGCGAACATTTCCGCCGATATGGATTTGTCGGAGCCGCGAGTGTTGGCGGACTTCATTGCCGCATGCCTGTGTGAAAAGAAGGGCAGGGATATCGTGCGTATCGACGTGGCGCAAAAGACGGTAATGGCGGATTATTTCGTGATTGCGGGGGCGGGTTCTACCACCGCAGTGCGGGCAATGGCCGATTACGTGGATGAAAAACTCAGCAAAGAGCACGGCATGGAGCCGCTTCGCCGTGACGTCTCTCCCAAGTGGGCAGTCCTCGATTACGGAAGCGTCATCGTGCACGTACAGCATCAGGAAGCGCGGGAGTTTTACCGCTTGGAAGCATTGTGGGACAGCGGCGAGAACGTCAAGCATATCCGAGGATGAAATTTCGATAAAACGCTTGACAAACGACGGGAAAATGATGTATTCTTTTCTTGCAAACTTAGGGGCGGGGTGTAAATCCCCACCGGCGGTATAGTCCGCGAGCGCGAAAGCGCATGACAGGGTGTGATTCCCTGACCGACGGTTATAGTCCGGAAGAAATAAGGTTTTGCGATTGCTTTCATTTTGTGCTGTGAACCGCCCCGAAAATAAAAAATCGGAGGCGGTTTTGTTATGCGTGAAAAGTTTTTTACCACAAAGAATATCACGGTTGCGGCAACCATGACGGCGATTTCCTTTGTCTTGTACATGTTTGTGAAATTTCCGATTCCTTTCTTGTTTCCGCAATTTTTGGATGTGCAGTTTTCCGAACTGCCCGCTATTCTGACCGGGTTTATGTTGGGGCCGGTTTGGGGATGCGTGGTCATTACGCTCAAGTGTCTTTTGAAATTGCCTTTTACTTCCACGGCGGGCGTGGGGGAATTGGGCGATTTTCTGATGGGCATTGCGTTTGTGTTGCCGGCGGCCTTATTGTACAAAAAGCACCGTACCAAAAAAGGCGCTCTTATCGCATTGCTGGTGGGAACGCTGTCGGAAATAGCGATTGCGTTGTTGGTGAACGGCGTATTGCTGATTCCGTTCTATGCCAAAGCTTTCGGATGGGACGCCGTAGTGGGAATGATGACGGAATTATTCCCTCACATTTCGAGACAGACGATCTACCGTTATTATCTGCCGTTGTCCGTGTTGCCGTTTAATCTGTTGCGTCTATCGATTTGTTCGCTTATTACGTTTTTTGTCTACAAGCATTTACATAAATTGATCAACCGTATGTTTGCGCCGCGTACGCAATGTGCATCCCAAGAGACAAAAGAAGAGAGTGTTACGGCGTGCGAACGGGAAAGTGCGGCGACGCAAGAGACGCAGGATGTTTGCGATTCCCAAAAAACGCATCCGAACTATTGACTTTTTTCCCGATTAGGTGTACACTATACTAAGATACTTATAGGCTAAAGTAGCATCGGAGTCGGGATTATGCGGGATATTCAGAAAATTCAGGCGAATATTGCGAATACGCGTTTGCAACTCAGTATCGTTGAGACGGCAGCCGAAACGGCTCCCGATACGGAGAAAGATCAGTGGCGCCAAAAACGCGCTACGCTTGAGTTGCGCCTCGAAGAATTGGAGCAGGCGTTGGAAGAGGCCGAAAAGGAATCTTTGGCAACCGATGCCCAGCCCACGTTCATGCAAACGGAAGCGGAGGAACCTTCTGCGGTATTTGCCGATGCCGAGACCGATGCGATGTTCGGCGGAATGAGTGCCGACGATGTACTCAACAGTATTTTGGCAACGCCCGAAGCGGAAGTTTCATCCGACAATGCCGCGACCGATACGATGGCGGATGCGATGTTGGAAAGTATTCTTACGGCGCAGGATAATCGGGCGGCTGTGATCGACGACGAAACGGCGGATGCGATGCTCGATTCTATTTTGTCGATGGCCGATTCTTCCGAAGAACAGGGGGTGGTGATCGACAACGAAACAGCGGATGCGATGCTCGATTCTATTTTGTCGATGAATGGATCGGAGGAAGCGTCCGGCGGTTTTGCGGAGCAGGACGCCGACGCCGTGTCTTTTGCGGACGAGCCGATTATCGTCGGGGAATCCGTAGAGGCACCGGACGAAAACGCAACGATTTATACGGGCGCAACCGAGGCGGAGGACTCTGCGACTATCGTCATGCCACCGCAAGAGGAAATACCGGATACAATCTATTTTGCACAGGAAGCTACGCCGCAAGAGGAAGCGACGGATACAGTATATGCGCAGGCGTCTGCGCCGCAAGAGGAAATACAGGATGTAGTATATCCTGCGCAGGAGTCCGCAGTACAAGAGGAAATACCGGATACAATATATGCGCAGGAAGCTACGCCGCAAGAGGAAGCGACGGATACAATCTATCCTGCACGGGAAGCCGCCCCGCAAGAGGAAGTAACGGAGACGGTGTATGCTACGCAGGCGTCTGCGCCGCAAGCGGATATGGAAAAGATGACCGATGCATTATTGGCCAAGATTCTTTCGGCTACCGATGCGGCTATCGAGCAGAAGCAGCGAGAGGAAAATCTTTCGGCACGTGCGGAAAAAGATTCTTCGGATAGCGGCGATCCGCAAACGATGTTGCAGATCGAGAAGTTGAAGCTGGAAACGGAAGATGCCAACCGTCGGGCGCAAGCGGCTCTGTTCGAAGCGGAAAAAATGCGAAAAGAGGCCGAGCAAATCAAGTTGGCGGCCGAAACGGAACGTGCGATGTATGCGGCCGAAATGGAATTGCAGCGCGGTCTGCGGCACGAAGAAGAACATATGCGTTCTGTTGCCGAACAAGCGGCAAAGGACAGGTTGGCGGAAAAGATTGCCCGCAGAAAGACGGAAATTACCGCAATCCGTAATGACTTGCAGGACGTAAAAGACAGCGACAGTGCTTTTTTGGTGCGGGAAAAGCTTTTTTCGGTGCAACTCGTATTGGATGAAGACGAGCGTAACAGTCCCGAAATTTCTTATTTGCTTACGAAATCCATGGATGACGTGAGTCATTCGCTGGAAGTCGCGGAGTTGAAACGCCGTATTGCCGCGTTGACGGCGGCGCTGACATCGGCACGTAAAGCGGCATCCAAGCCGCAACCCAAGAAAAAGCCGGCGTCGGCCCCAAAAGCCAAACCTACGAAAAAGAAAGAGGCGGCAAAAAAGAAAAAGAAGAAGTTGATTGCGGCTGCGCGTCGTAGACCGGGTGTGCGCGGATATGCCGTGCCGCGGCGCAGATATGTGTTGCGTCCGTCCGCCTATCATCCGCGGTATTTGCGGTAACACAGTGCGTTACGAATAAGCAAACCGAACCGACACGGAACAATATTGCGTGTGCGTCGCAAGGGAACCGTAGGGCATCGGTGATACAAAAAAGTGCCGTAACGGCACTTTTTGTTTGCTAAAAAAGCGATACTATAGTATAATAAAGAGCATATGAAGTATATCAGCAAAAGGGAAGAGGATACGCTGGCCTTGGGGCAAAAACTCG
>CAMUPJ010000141.1 GCA_947090725.1 uncultured Clostridia bacterium | reverse complement strand
TTTGAGCACCAACGCGTCAAAGCTTTCCTCGCCCGACTGAAGAATGTTATAAATCTTTTGTTCGAAAATGTCAAGCTGAATCGCACGTGAAATTTTCTCGATTTTCGGTGCCGTCAGCTTGACGGTGTCGCAAATATCTTCTGCCGACAAAGCCGGAATGGCGCCGTCATACAAGAGCCGATTCGAGCCTACCGATTTAGAACTCAGTATACTGCCCGGCACGGCAAACACATAACGGTTTTGTTCGGCGGCATACGACGAAGTAATCAGCGCACCGCTTTTCAGCCCCGCTTCCACCACAATGGTGCCGATACTGAGCCCGCTGATAATGCGATTCCTCTCGGGAAACGAATATCGCATACCTTCAAAATTCGGCGCATATTCCGACACAACCAAACCGCCCGACGCAAGAATTTCTTCGTACAGTTTCACATTGGTCGTAGGCGTCACGCGATCCAACCCGCTACCCAGAACGGCAATCGTTTTCCCGCCCGCTTTCAGCACGGCACGGTGCGCGTAGGCATCGATGCCGGTAGCTAAGCCGCTTACGATCGTCAGATTATACGCGCAAAGATCGGTGGCAAGCCGTGTAGCCGCATCGCGCCCGTAAGAACTGCAAGCACGTGTTCCCACAATGGCCATACAATCGGTAGATAAAAGCGAGATATCCCCACGGTAATACAGCATAATCGGAGGATCCACTTCCGATTGCAATAAACGCTCGGGCATCTTATTACGCGTCACATACGAGATTCCTCGATCGGAAAGACTGTTCATGCACCGTTGCAGAAAATCCTCGTTACGATAGCGTAAAAGCGTATCGTACACTTTTTCGCCGAATAAATTTTTATCGGTAACGGTGCGCCCGACTTTTTCCCACAAATCATACGGAGAAAATTCCGCAAACAGTTTGTTTGCCTTGCGTGCGGTCAATCCCGATACTGCCAACCAAAAATATACGACATCGTCACTGAAGAGCATAGGCGTCACTTCCAATAGTTTCTGTCTAAGCTACGGTACTGTATGGCTTCGGCAATATGCTCGGCGGAAATATTTTCTTCCCCCGCCAAATCGGCAATCGTACGCGATACTTTCAGAATACGCGAATAGGCACGTGCCGAAAGATTCAATTTATCGAAAGCATTTTTGAGCAACGACTGCGCATCGGAATTCAAAACACAATACTTCGCAAGCATGGCGGAATTCATCCGCGCATTGCTATGTATTTCCGTGCGCCGATACCGTTCCGTCTGTATCTTACGCGCCGCATCGACACGCGCCTTGACCGATGCGGAATCCTCCGATTCTTCCGTACCCGTAAGTTCGTCGTACGTCACATTGTCCACTTCGATTTGCAAATCGATTCGGTCCATCAGCGGTCCCGATATACGCGCATGATATTTTTCTATCATGGCGGGCGTACAAGTGCACTCGCCGCGCGACGACCCGTAGTTGCCGCAAGGACACGGATTCATACTGGCAATCAGCATAAAATCCGCAGGATAAGAGATGGTGCGCTGGGCGCGCGCTACGGTGATCATATTGTCTTCCAACGGTTGCCGCAAAATTTCCAATACGGAGCGAGGATATTCCGGCAATTCATCCATAAAGAGCACTCCGTTATGCGCCAAACTGATTTCTCCCGGACTTGCGGTAGCGCCGCCGCCCGTCAATGCAACACGACTGGCGGTATGATGCGGAGAACGAAACGGACGACGAACAATCAGCCCGCAATCTTCATCGAGACATCCCGCAACGGAATGTATTTTCGTGGTTTCCAAGGCTTCTTCGGGCGTCATTTCGGGCAATATCGTCGGCAGACATTTGGCAAGCATTGTTTTCCCTCCGCCGGGAGGCCCTATCATCAGAAGATTATGTCCGCCTGCGGCGGCTACTTCGAGCGCTCGCTTGGCGGCATACTGCCCCTTTACATATTTTAAGTCTTCTCCGTAAATTGCGGTCGTTACCCCAAACGCGCCTTCCGCTTTCGGAATCGGCGGATACTGCTTTTCTTCCGAGATATGCAGTACGGCATCCCGCAGCGAAGGATAGGCGTACACCTCTATTCCCTCCACATGCACCGACTCGTTTCGGTTTTCCCAAGGAATCATTACGCGCTTATACCCGGCTTTTTTTGCCGCCAGCAATATCGGCAAAATCCCGCGCACACGCCGAAGACTGCCGTCAAGCGACAATTCCCCCACGATGACGGTATCTTTCAATTTGCGCACATCGATCTGTTGCGTAGCCGCCAAAATTCCCATTGCGATCGGGAAATCGTACAACGGCCCTTCCTTTTTTACGTTGGCGGGAGCCAGATTGATGGTGATTTTGTTGGGCGTAAAACGCAATGCACTGTTTTTGATTGCGCTGCGCACCCGCTCCTTGCTCTCTTTGATCGCGGTATCGGGAAGCCCTACCATTTCTATACCGGGCAACCCGGCATGAACGTCCACTTCCACATCGAGTTCGTAACCGTTCAATCCGGAAAGGCCGAAACTTTTTACTTTGGCAAGCATATATTCCTCTCTTCTGAGAATGACAGCGTATCACGCCGCTTCGCTGTTTATTTGTTTCTGAATTTACAAAACGCGGCTAATGCTTTTCCAAAACTGGCATTTTCGATATACGGTAGAATTTTGCGTTTGTTGCTCATGGAGATATCCAATAATACTACCGTCGCGTATAAGTGCGTAAGTACTGCCAACGCAGAACAAACGACGGTAATCGCTCTCGCACCGCCTTGCAACAAAAGCGAACCCGTATAGTTCGGATTAACCGTCTCGCCCAAGCCCACATAGTAATCGGCAAGCGTATTATAATATCCCGCACTCGCCATTACGCAGGAGGCGTTTATTATCACGACAAGCGATAAGACGGCGAACACCGCCAAAATCCGCTTATCTCGAACCAGATAGAAAGACATCAGAAGAATTGCAAGCACCGCCAAGAGACTGAACTCCGTAAATCCGATAAAATACGTTGCCAACGTAAAAATAATGTAAGCCGCCAAATAGACGAGATTTGCCCGGTTCTTCTTACTCAGATATACCAACAATACGATACCGGTAACAATCACGCCAAACAGAACGGTAAACACAACCGAAGGAAAACGGGAATTCAGCGCTTTGCCGTTGCGCATAAACAAATTGAAGATTCCCAGCGAATTATTCCCGAACGTGTCAAACGAAGCCAACGGCTTTAAGTACAACCGATAAATAAAAGTAAAGAATCCCGCTCCGTACGAACCGATCATCAGCGGCAACGCCACCAAATAAGATAAGAGCAAAAATCCCGCAATGGCGATGGGAACGGTGAACACCGGACGCGTTGCGCTGTCCTTGAAAATCGCCCCTGCCGATGCGGGTTTGGCGGCCCGAACGCACAGAACGGACTTTACAAAGTTATAAATCAAAAATACGGCAACCAACGGGAACAAATAAGCGGCATCTTTATGCGTGAGCAATGCCGCCGCATAGCAACCGGTAAGCGCAATAAAATTCTTTTGCACCAGGAAATAAAGCGACAAAACCAAAAACACGGTCAACAAGGAATATTGTGTCGCCCAGACCGAAGAAGCAAAAATAAATACGGGAAATATGCAGACAAAGCCGGCCACTACGATTGCGGCATACACGTTCATATACCGTTTGGCTAATTTATACAAAAGAAACGCCGTAATGAGATCGGCCGCGATCAACGGCAATTTGACAAACAAAGCCGCCGCTACCGATTCGGAAGCTAAGCCGAAAAGATTGTAAACCGCGCCCATCAAAGCGTAAATATAATATGTGACGGGCAATATTTCCGTCCCGTATGTCGTATAGTAATTTCCGCCGAATCCGTTACGATCCAAGTGCACAAACAATTCATCGGTGATTGCCTTAAATTCGGGACGGTACCCTTTTACGGCAAACACAAAAATCAAACGCAAAATCAACCCGACGACCAGCAGTACGGGCAAAATCACAGTAAAGTTGAGCGCTTTTTCCCCTCCGTCATTTTGCGGTACGGAATTATCTTTGCCGATCACACGCACCATCAACCAAACAAAGGCAATCAGAACTGCCACGGTACACAGCGAAAACAGCAACGGAAACAATACGTTTGCTATCTTAGCGGACATCAATATGCTTATCGACTTCATATGCAGGTTTCTCCGGATTTATCGTTGGAACTGGAACCGTTCGAATAAAACAGTTTTTACCTATTCTTTATAATAATATACTTTTAAGAAATAATCAAGTTTTTTTCAGGCCGAAAAATCAAAAAGAAAAGACGCAACTTGTTGCGTCTTCTTCCGAACGAATCGTTATTTGATTTCTTTGATCTTTGCGGCTTTACCCGACAATTTGCGCAAATAGTACAGCTTGGCTCTGCGCACTTTTCCTTTGCGCACAACGGTAATGCTGTCAATGCGCGGCGAATGCAACGGAAACGTTCTCTCGATTCCTACACCGAACGATACTCTGCGAACCGTAAAGGTTTCGCGCACCCCGCCGTTTCGTTTTGCAATGACGGTCCCCTCGAACGCCTGCGTTCTTTCGCGGCTACCCTCGACGACCTTTACGCCCACCTTAACCACGTCGCCTACGTTGAATGCGGGAACTTCCGCTTTCAGGTACTCTTTCTCGATTGCGTCAATAATACTGTTACCCATGATGACTTACCTCCTCTCTTGAAATACGCACGTTCTTATGCTACGAAATTTTAGATAGCCCAGCGGACCGTACGAGTCATACTG
>CAMUPJ010000140.1 GCA_947090725.1 uncultured Clostridia bacterium | reverse complement strand
GGGACTGTGCGCCTCTCTTGTAAAGGAAGAGATCTTACATAAGGTAAAAATCATCGATCTGTTGTACGGTCTTATGTTGCAATCGGGAAACGATTGCGCGGAGGCATTGGCCATTACGGTAGGCGGCAGTATCGAACAGTTTGCCGCACTCATGAACGAGACGGCACACAAAGCAGGCGCCGAAAACAGTAACTTCGTCAATCCGCACGGTCTACACAACGATGCGCACTATACGACAGCCGCCGACCTGGCAAAAATTACGGCGTATGCATTCCGCAACCCGATATTTGCGCAGATTGTCGGCACCAAAAAACATACTATGCCGTGGGAAGGACGGGAATATCCACGCGTAATCGTAAATAAAAACAAAATTCTTTCCACGTATGCGGGCGGGGACGGCGTAAAAACAGGATTCACCAAAAAAGCCGGCAGATGCCTTGTGGCAAGCGCCACACGCAACGGTATGCGCATTATTGCCGTCGTGCTCAACTGCGGTCCCATGTTTGAAGATTGTGCGGCGCTGATGGACAAAGCATTCGACGACTATGCGCTATGCGATCTTATGGAAAACGTACGTCTCGAACGGGAAATTGCCGTTACGGACGGAAAGCAGGCGAGTGTGAAAGCTTGCGCCAAAGGATCGTACTTGTATCCGTTAAAAGCCGGAGAGCGCGAGAATCTCCGATTTGAAACGGAAGCGGTTTCTCATCTGAAAGCGCCGGTCACAACCGACACCGAAGCGGGAAAATTTGGGATATACTTGGAAAATCAGTTGCTTTTTGAGGGAAAATTATATACTATAGATACTGTGGCCGAGCGCGACGTCGGAGATAAACTGAAAGATTTGATAGAGGCTTGGTAATATTTTCACAAAGGGCAAACGATTTTGAGAATCAATAAATACCTCGCGGAATGCGGATTAGCCAGCCGCAGAGCCTGCGAGCGACTCGTTACGGAAGGACGCGTAAAAATCAACGGCAAAACGGTTACAAATCTTGCTACCGACGTCGGTGAAAACGATTTTGTACTTGTAGACGGAAAACGGTGCGAACCCATTCACAAGCATATATACCTCATGCTCAATAAACCTAAGGGTTACGTTACCACCACAAACGACGATAAAGGCAGAAAAACCGTTATGGAACTTATTGGGGGGAAATATGCGGATAAGCGTCTTTTTCCGGTAGGTCGATTGGATTACGATACGGAAGGTCTACTGCTTCTGACCACCGACGGGGATTTGTGCAATCGGATTTCGCACCCGCGCAACGAGATTTCCAAAACCTACGTTGCCAAAATTGAAAACGAAATCAGCGAAGAAGAACTGAACGTGTTACGCAACGGCGTTATATTGGATGGGGTGAAAACAAAACGTTGCCGTATTACTGTATTGGATTTCGATGAAAAAATCACCCGTCTCGAAGTGGTGATCAGCGAAGGAAGAAACCGCCAGGTGCGCCGTATGTTCGAAGCCGTCAATCGCGAGGTAATCTTTCTCAAGAGAGTGGGAATCGGTGAACTGAAACTGGGCGGATTGAGTCGGGGGCAATGGCGGGAATTGAAACCGCGCGAAGTCGAATATCTGCAAAATGTGTAAGCAAAAATCCCATAATTTTATAAAAATGCAGGCTGTAAACGCTTGTATTTTTTTTTAGCTTACGATATAATACTATTGTGAAAGTTTTGGGTTTTTACCCGATCGGAGGTAAAAAATGCGTAACGCGATTTTTTCCAATATGTTAAAAAACGCGCAAGATGCCACCAAGGACGTCATGAAAATCGTCACATCGATCACCGATGACAGTTCTTTTGTGGAGACCGACAAATTCATATGCGAAACTACGGAATTGGGCGAAGCGATAGGCGAAGGTGTCGTTAGTGGCTTTGCCCATATTTCTGATATTCGAGTGGCGTTATTTGCGACCAACCCGAAAGTTCTCAAAGGCAGTATCGGTCGCGCCAACGCCAAAAAGATTACCAAAATTATCGATTCCGCAGTTTCTGCCGGATTACCGCTTATCGGTATCCTCGATACGGCAGGCGCTCGGTTTTCCGAAGGAATCGATGCAATGGAAGGGTATGCAACCATTTTCGGCGCACTTTCCCGCGCATACGGTGAAGTTCCCACCGTGCTCGCCGTTAAAGGCGTCGATTTCGGGCTTTCGTCCTATTTTTGTGCCGTAACCGATTTATGCATTGCGTACAAAAATGCACAAATCGCGACATCCAGTCCGTTGATTTTGGCGGCCGACACAAAGGAAGATCCCGCAAAAGTCTGTACGGGAAGCGTTTTGGCGCAGAACTGCAACGTTGTGACGCATGTGGTATCGGATGACAAGGAACTGAAAAACGTTGTGTCGAAATATTTGCAGTTGCTTACTTCGCCGCACGCCGAAGAATCGGATGATCCCAATCGTACGGCAAAAGCCGCCGCATTAAAAAGTGTCGATAATATTATAAGCGAAATTTTCGACCACGGCAGTCTTTTCCCGATGCGGGATGCCTACGCTACGGAAGTGAAAACAGGATTCGCGCGACTGGACGGTGTTACCGTCGGGTACGTGGCTACCAACGGAAAATTGTCGGGCGCGGGCGCCGGCAAAATTACCGAGCTACTCAACACCTGCGAGTCTTTTTCGGTACCCGTCATCAATTTGGTGGATTGTAACGGTTGTGTTACGTCGGCGCAAACCGACGGCCAAACCATTCGCGAAGTTTCCGATATGCTGTTTACTTACGGGTGTCTGTGCGTACCCAAACTGGCGCTGATTTACGGGAACGCCATCGGTTTGGGGTATATGGCGTTTGTCGCGAAAAACAATGTGGACTATTCCATTGCCTGGACGGATGCGAAAATAGGAACCGTCGACGGAACGGCAGCGGCACAGCTTTTGTATAAAGAAGAAATTGCGAAAGCCGCAAATCGCAACAAAGCGGCAGAGAAGTTGGCGGAAGCGTATGCCGAAGAAAATCTGTCGGCGCCCGTGGTCGCACAAAAGGGCTACCTCGATAACGTAATCGAGCCGGCACTCTCGCGTCCGTACTTGATTGCGGCACTACAAACGTATCTTACGAAGGAGTAATACGATATGATACGTGCATTATATCCTGTTATCTCCGCATTCAAAATGCCGATAGGCAAGGCCGCTTTGATTGCGCTTCTCGGAATCGTTATCGTGTTTGCTGTTTTGGCGGTTTTGGTGGGAATTCTCACGATCTTTAAGTTGGTATTCAACATTAAGCTCGAAAAAAAGCCGAGTCGTAATGCACCCGCGGCATCCGATTCCGTTGCAACGGACGAAGAAGACGATGCGGAAGTGATAGCGGCCATAACGGCGGCCATCGCCTGCATGTGGCAAGAAGAAACTGTGACAGCGCCCTTTCGCATAAAAAGCATTCGTAAATTGAAATAAATCTCTTTGGAGGATAAAAGAGTATGCGTAAATTCAATATCAAAGTAAACGGAAAATCCTATGCGGTAGAAGTGGAAGAAGCCGAGGGGGAAGTTGCGATAGCGCAAGCTCCCGCGCAAGCGGCCGTACAGTCTACCCCGGCGCCCGCAGCGGCATCGGCAAGCGGTACGGCCGTCAATGCCCCCATGCCCGGGCTTGTGCTTAAGCTTGCGGTAGCGAACGGCGCAACTGTCAAAAAAGGCGACAAAATTGTCGTTCTCGAAGCAATGAAAATGGAGAACGACATCGTAGCGCCTGCGGCAGGTGTGATTACGTTTGCCGTGAAGCAAGGAGACACCGTCGAAACGGGCGCACGTTTGGCATCTATCAATTGATTTAGCGGAGTTACGTAATGAATATCATCGAAATGCTCCAAAGCTTATGGAAAAGCACCGGCTTTGTGCAGGGAAGTTGGCAGAACTATGTCATGATTTTAGTATCTTTCGTATTGTTCTATCTGGCCATTGCACGTAAATTCGAGCCGTTGTTGCTTCTTCCCATTGCGTTTGGAATGCTCATGGTAAATATCCCCGGCGCATCGGATGTCCTGTTTTTCAAGGGATACTCCGCCGAAAATCATACGTTGCCCTCGGGACAAACGGGCGGTTTATTCTATTATTTATATCAGGGTGTCGACAAAGTAATCTACCCGCCGCTGATTTTCCTCGGTATAGGCGCTATGACGGATTTCGGTCCGCTCATTGCCAATCCCAAAAGTTTGCTGATCGGTGCGGGCGCACAGTTGGGTATTTTCATAACGTTTTTCGGCGCGATTCTGCTGGGGTTCGAAGGGGCAAAGGCGGCGTCGATCGCCATCATCGGCGGCGCGGACGGCCCTACGGCAATTTATCTGAACCAGCAATTATCGCAATTGTATCCGTCTTTGGGCGTAGGCGATCTTTTACCTGCCATTGCTATTGCGGCTTACAGCTATATGGCGCTGATTCCCGCCATTCAGCCGCCTCTCATGCGACTTCTCACCACCAAAAAGGAACGCAGTATCCGCATGGAACAGCTTCGTCCCGTTTCCAAGAAGGAAAAAATCATTTTCCCGATTGTGGTAGTGTGTCTCGTGGCAATCATTTTACCGCAAGCGTTGCCGCTTATCGGTTGCCTTATGCTGGGTAATCTTTTGAAAGAAAGTACGGTTACCGAGCGTTTGGCAAAGACGGCAAGCAACGAACTCATTAACATCGTTACCATTATATTGGGTCTCATGGTGGGCGCCAAAGCAATCGGCCCTACGTTCCTCAAATGGGGCACGCTGAAAATCATTATTCTCGGACTGACGGCTTT
>CAMUPJ010000139.1 GCA_947090725.1 uncultured Clostridia bacterium | reverse complement strand
AATCCCAATGCCAACAAAACATGCGAAGGCTCCAACGAACCCGACGAGCAGGCAGACCCCGACGAGCAGGCAATGCCGCATAGATCGAGATTCAAAAGAAGCGACTCTCCTTCGATAAATTCAAAGGAAAAATTGGCGTTTTGCGGAAGTCGCCGCGTTCGGTCGCCGTTGTAGATTACGTGCGGAACATGCTTTTCTACGCTTTCCGTAAAATAGTCGCGCAACGCTTTTACATGCGCCGTATTCCGTTCCAAATCCGATAGCGCCAACTCCAACGCTTTTGCCATGCCTACGATTGCGGGTACGTTGGTAGTTCCGCCACGCATGGTGCGTTCCTGATGTCCGCCGATGATAAACTTTTCCGGCTTGACGCCGCCTTTGATATACAACATGCCGATTCCCTTCGGCCCGTAAAACTTGTGCGCGGAACAAGTCAGCATATCGACGCCCAAATCTTTGACATCGACGGGAATGCTCCCCATAGCCTGTACGGCATCGGTATGAAACAAAACGCCGTGCTTATGCGCAATGGCGGCCAACTCTTTTACGGGTTGAATCGTACCGATCTCGTTGTTCGCCAACATTACGGAAACCAGAATCGTATCGGGTCGAATGGCTTTTTCCAGCTCGATCGGCGAAACGATACCGTTCGAACCGACCGGAAGATAGGTTATTTCGTACCCCTGCGCCGCAAGCTGCTTGCAAGTAGACATAACGGCGGCATGTTCGATCGCGCTTGTGATAATGTGTTTCCCCGCATTCTTTTTGGCATGCGCTATTCCCTTGAGCGCCCAGTTATCCGCCTCGGTTCCTCCGGAAGTAAAATATATTTCCGTATGCTTGATACCCAATAAATCGGCAATCTTTCGCCGCGCTCCATCGACGGCGCACGCCCCTTCGTTGCCGAATGCATGCATCGAATTGGCGTTGCCGAATTTCTCGGTGAAATACGGTAACATCTCCGCAAGCACCGCGTCGTCTACCGGAGTCGTTGCCGAATGGTCGAGATAGACTCTCCTATTGGACACATTTGTAGTCATAAATCATATCCTCTAAAGTCGTATTGCTTACGATATTTTCCACGGCATCGTAAATTTTGCGGAACAGATTCCGATTGGGACAATAACTGTCGGCGCAATTCCCTGCGGCGCAATTGGCAAATGCAAAATCGCTGTTCAATGCCCGCAAAATGCCGCTGACGGTAATCTCCCGCGCCGGTTGCGACAAATAGTATCCGCCACCCGCGCCCCGCTTGGCACACACGATTCCGCCCTTACGCAGTTTTCCCAATATCTGCTCCAAATACTTTTCGCTCAAATCGGTCTGCTCCACCAAGGTAGACAGCGATACCGTTTTGTCCGAAAGCGCCAGTAAAAAGCAAATCCGCAGGCCGTAGGTTGCTGTTGTCGAAAGCTTCAAATCGTTTCCTCCGTCGATCGGAACGGTTCCCCGCTCTCGAACACGTACAGTATAGTACAACGAAATCGTATTGTCAACAAAAAATCCTACTAAAACAGTAGGATTTTTTTCTTTTACTCTTTCAAATCGTTCGGATAGAGCGGGAACTTTTCCGTCAGCTTCTCTACCGCACGGGAAACCGTATCCAATGCCGCCTCTTTCTCTTTAATCACTTGTGCGATGAGTTTTGCGATGGTTTTCATCTCCGCTTCTTTCATACCCCGCGTCGTCACACTGGGAGTACCGATGCGAATGCCGCTGGTTATAAACGGGGATTGCGGATCGTTGGGAATCGCATTCTTATTCACCGTTATATGACAACGATCCAGCAACGCTTCGATTTCTTTACCGGTCGTATCGAAATCCGTAAGCTTGAGAAGCATTAAGTGGTTATCCGTACCACCCGAAACAATCCGTATGCCTTCGGCGAGAAATGCCTGCGCCATAGCTTGCGCATTGGCTTTGACTTGCGTCTGATAGGTAACGAACGCAGGCGACATGGCTTCTTTCAGCGCCACCGCTTTGCCCGCAATGACATGCATCAGCGGACCGCCCTGCGTTCCCGGGAACACGGCCTTATTGATCTTCTTTGCGATCTCTTCGTCGTTGCACATAATCATACCGCCGCGAGGACCGCGCAGCGTCTTATGCGTCGTCGTCGTGACCACATGCGCATACGGGAAGGGCGACGGATGATTTCCCGTGACAATCAATCCCGCAATATGCGCCACGTCTACCATGAGATATGCGCCTACGCTGTCGGCAATTTCGCGGAACCGCTTGAAATCGATCACACGGGAATACGCGCTGGCCCCCGCGATAATCATTTTCGGCTTATGCGCTTTGGCCGCCTTTTCCAAAGCATCGTAATCGATTGTCTCTTCCGCATCGCTTACACCGTACGGAACGATATTGTAATTCTTTCCCGAAAAGTTCACGGGACTGCCGTGCGTCAGGTGTCCGCCGTGCGCCAAATTCATACCGAGCACCGTATCGCCCACTTCCAAAAGCGCAAAATATACGGCCAAATTGGCATTGGCGCCGCTATGCGGTTGCACGTTGGCATAATTACAACCGAACAACTTCTTTGCACGCGCAATGGCCAAATCTTCTACTTCGTCCACATACATGCACCCACCGTAATAGCGCTTTCCGCTGTAGCCTTCGGCATATTTATTGGTCAGATGCGAACCTACGGCCGCCATCACTGCCGGCGAAACGAAATTTTCACTGGCTATCAATTCGATATTTTCCCGCTGGCGCACCAACTCCCGTCGCATGGCGGCGGCTGTCTCGGGATCGGTTTCGGAAATCAACTTAAGATCAATCATGTATATTCTCCTTTGCTTGGGAAATTTTGCTTACAATAACAGGCAAATACTTTTTTCTGCGACGGTATAACCGCTCGATTCCATACAATATGCCGATTCCGACAACGAGCCCGATGAGACCGCCGAGCAACATAAACTTTTCCGGGTGTCCGTACGGAATCATCAAGCCGATAAACAAACATAAAAGCGGCAATACATATAAATACACATACGAAGCGGCAACGCGCTTTTCCGGCATAGCCACAGAGACATAATCTCCTACTTCGCACGCAATATCCGATTGCGCGGGCAGAATCAGATGATTTTTTCGTCCGAATCCGCACGCTTTACAACCGTCGCATTTTTCGTTTTTGACTATCTTTATATAGTACAGATTCTTTTTTCGTGCATGCACGCGGCAACACTCGATTCTTTCCATATAACGATTCTATTTTACCAAGCCAACCAACGCTTGTTCCGTACAAGTCTGCACATTTCCGTCGGAAAGACGCTTTACGGAGTACACCCCGCTTATCCGCTCGGTTTCTCCGATTACGACCGCATAGGTTGCCCCTTGCTTGTCTGCAAATTTGAACTGCGCTTTGAGGCTACGTCCCGTATTGTCACAGTCCGCACGGATGCCGCTTTTGCGCAACCGCCCCACCAGTGCAAAACAATCATCGGAATATTCCGGTGACTGACTGATCACCATCACCTGTACTCTGTTTTGCGGCGCAAACGGCGTTCCGATCGCTTCTTTCAGCAGAAGCAACCGTTCCAATCCCATGCCGAAGCCAACGCACGGCGTAGGTTTTCCGCCTACCGACTCCACCAGATGATCGTATCTTCCTCCGCCGCATACGGTGCCTTGCGCACCTAACGCGTCGGTTACGAATTCAAACACCGTCTTGGTATAATAGTCCAAGCCGCGCACAATGCCGGAATCCACAACGTAAGGGATTTTTGCCGCCGCAAGCAATGCTTCCAATCGATGCAAGTGCCGTGCGCAATCCTCACAGATGTAATCGAGAATTGTCGGCGCGGTTTTCATAATTTCTTTACACGCAGGGACTTTACAGTCCAACATACGAAGCGGATTGGAAACCAACCGCACGCGACACGTTTCGCAAACCTCTTCTTTGTGTACCTCCCCGAAAGCGCGCAAAGCATCGTTGTATGCTTTACGGCAATGCGGGCAACCGATACTGTTGATACGCAGCGACAGCGCGGGGATTCCAAATGCGGTCAAATAGTCATATGCCAACGAAATCACTTCAAAATCGTATTCCGCGCCCGCACCGCCATAGAACTCCACCCCGAATTGGTGATGTTCACGCAGTCGCCCGGCAGCAGGGCGCTCGTAGCGGAACACCGGAGAAAAATAAAACATTTTGAGCGGCAACGCTTCGCTTTCCAGCGCGTTTTCCACGTAACTGCGCGCCACGGGAGCCGTTCCCTCCGGCTTGAGCGTAATGCTCCGCCCGCCCTTGTCTTCGAATGTATACATTTCTTTGCCCACCACATCGGTATCGTCACCGATGGATCGCAAAAAGAGTTCCGTATGTTCGAAAGCAGGCGTACGAATCTCGCGAGCATTGTATCGTCCGCAGATTTCCCGTGCCAAAGCTTCCGCTTGTTGCCATTTGTAACTTTCGGACGGAAGGACGTCTTTTGTTCCTCTTGGAATATTAATCATGGGTACCTACCGTTAAAGAATATATTTTCTGAGATCCTGACGAAGTATGCGATCGCCAAGATGTTCGGAAACATACTTTTTATCGATTACCACGTCTACCATAGGATGATCTCCCGACGCATTGAAACTGAGATCCTCCAAAAGCTTTTCCAAGATTGTGTGCAGTCTGCGGGCACCGATATCCTCTTTGACGTTGTTGTCGTCCACCGCAATTTCCGCAATCATACGGATAGCATCCGTATCAAACGAAAGATTGATATTATCCACTTTCAGCATAGCGGTATACTGTTGTGTG
>CAMUPJ010000138.1 GCA_947090725.1 uncultured Clostridia bacterium | reverse complement strand
TACGTTCGATTTCGACGAAAAGGCGCTTATTACCGGCGTGGAGATATTGGAAAAATTACTGTTTGCGTGATTCCCGATGGGGGGGGGAGTCGGCGAATCGATAGGAGAATACGTCATTGGCAAAGAAAAAGGGACTCATATACCGTCTGACCATGGGCAAGGATAATCTGCCCGATTTTACGCCCGATAAACTTCCGGGAACACGCTTTCAGCTTTTTAAGGACGTGTTTTTCAACCGCTTCGGGGCGCTTGTCAAGATCAATTTGCTTACGTTGCTTTTTTGCTTGCCCGCCATCGCCTGGCTGGTGATCATGAGCATGATTAAGCGTGCCGACGGCGCGTTGCTGTCATACTCGGCCAATATCGGCGCAGGTACGGGGCTTCCCGTGACCGATGTTTCGCTTTTGGGGCAGGCGCGCGCATTCCGCTTCGATATACAGACGTATCTCGTTTTGATTCCTTGTATCATGATTGCGGGTATCGGGCTTTCGGGCGCGTTCTACGTTATGCGCAGATTGGTGTGGGGAGAGGGCGTCAGTGTGGGCGGCCATTTCTTCCGCGGCATCAAAATGAATTTCTTTCCCTTTTTGTGGTCGTCTCTGTTTGCCGGCGTCTCGTTCGCTTTGGTAATGATCAACATAGGAATTTACAACAATATGACCGATGTCCACGTAGCTTTCCGCATTATCGGAATCGCCGGTTCGATCATTCAGTTTATATTGCTGTTCAGCATGTTCATCTTTCTTACGACGCAGGCGGTAACGTATAAGCTGAAAACGTGGCCGCTCATAAAGAACAGTTTTCTGTTTGCCATCGCGTTGTTGCCCACGAATATTCTGATTCTGGCACTCAGCGTGATTCCGTTTTTGCTGTTCCTGCTTCCCAGCATTTTGTTGATGCTCGTTCTTTTGTTGTTTGCTTTGTTCGGTTTCTCGTTTATTATCTTGTTGTGGACGGTGTATGCGCATTGGGCGTATGACCGCTTCATCAACGATAAAGTGGAAGGCGCAGTCAAGAACCGCGGCATGTATAAGAAAACGGAAGAGGATATCAAGGCCGCCGAAGAGCGTGACCGCAAGAATAAAAATATTCGTTTCAACAATCCCAAAAAGCGTCCCAAAAAGATTACCAGCATCGACGAGGGCGAAACATATACGCCGCTTACGGCCAGTTTCTCCCGTGCCGATCTGATGCGTTTGGCCGAAGAAAAAGAGGCGGTCAAACGGAGTATCGACGCCGAATACGAAGACGCGGAAGACGGAGAGGCGGAGGTGTTGCCGACGGATTCCGAGGCTTTGCCTGTGGAGGATGCGGAAATTACGGAAAACGCCGTTACGAAAGAGACGGGCGAAGATACGGCGGAGCAGAGCGAGGAAGCGTAGATGTATACGGCGCTGGCAGACGTATACGATCTGTTTTACGAAGAGGATACGCAAGCGCGCACCGAATATTACGTACGGTTTTTGCCGGCGAACGGCGAGGGCGTGGATATCGGTTGCGGAACGGGCGCGTTGACGTTGGCGCTGGGGCGACGGGGCTTGCGGATATACGGCCTGGACAAAAGCGCCGCTATGCTTTCCAAGGCGTCCGATGCGGCGTTGCGGATGGGAGCAAACGTGCGGTTTGTAGCGGGAGACGCGGGCGATTTGCGGGTATTGCATCCGTTGGATTTCGCCGTTGCGGCCAACGACGTATACAATTACGTGCCGAAACTGCGGAATGCATTCCGAAGCGTATGGGCGGCATTGCGCGAGGGCGGCGTATTCGCATTCGACGTCAGCAGTGCGTACAAACTGCGGGAGGTTCTTGCCGGAAACGTGTTTTCCGAGACAAAGAACGATGTGACGTATGTTTGGAAAAATTTTCGCTCGGGAAACAAACTGAATATCGACTTTACGGTATTTACCCCCGCGGGTGCGTCATATATAAAGACGTGTGAGACGCAGACGCAGTATATTCGTTCCTGTGAGGAAATCACGGCGGCATTGCGAGAAGCCGGTTTTCGTCGGGTGCGGGCGTACGCTTTCTATTCGACGCGCAAACCTACGCCCAAAACGGAACGCATCGTGTTTATCGCAGAAAAATAAGAGGATAGTTTGGAGAAGAAAACGGACATTGGGAACCATCGTTAAATTCAAACCGAATATGGACTACTATTATACGCGCGGCTTAAACTTCTACGAAAACGATAATTACGTGGAAGCGCTCAAAAATTATCGGGAAGCGTATAAATACGTGGAAGGGGCGTCCGACACCGAGTTTCGGGCGATACTGGAGGTGGAGATGGCATGTTGCTATCGAAATCTCAATTTGTTGCGCGAAACGCAATTGATGTACTACAAAGCGCTTTCCGACAGTAAATACGAAGCCTCGTTCGACGGCGTGATCGGGTTGATCGACGTGTTCGGTACCGGCAACAATGCCGACGCATTACGGTATTACATGGATTATGCGGCCAAGAAAGGGTATAGCCGCGAGTTGGACTATATCGACGCGGCTACGCAGTTTTTTTCCCAGCGGGATTACCGCGTGGAGCCTTCGCCCGATCAGAACATGTTGGAGCTAGGCAAAAAGCTGGTGGAAACGGGGCAGTATGAGTTTGCCCGCCAACTGCTCGATGTGATTCCGCCGGAAGCGCCCGCCTATCGGGAATCCTGCGCGGTGCTTTCCACGCTGTATAACGGCTGCGGCGAATACGAAAAAGCGCTTGCGTACGCCGAAAAGGCATCGGCGTACGGTGTGAGTGTGGAAACGCAGGTCAATACGGTGCTGGCGCTGTACAAATTGGGAAGAACGGAAGCATTTGAAGAAGCCCTCGAGGCACTCACGTCGGGCGACGTAAACGACGTAGCGAGTCTTTCCCGCATCGTGCGTACCGCCGCTCTTCTCGGCGATTGCGAACTGGTAAAGAAGTTCGGGAAAAAATTGGCGGCCGTCTCGCCGCTTCGCGGCCCGATGCTCAGCTATGCCGTGGCGCTTTCCAATACGGGAGAGTTGCGCGAAGCACGCAAAATCATGGTCATGTTGCAGGCGTTGTATCCCTACGATGCCGTAGTGCAGGTGTATTCGCAGAGCATAGCCGCCTGTACCGAGCCGTCTGATTTTTCGTTGACGGGGGAATTGCCGCAAGCGTCCGAAACGCGCATTTTGGAGTCGCTCAACGCCGTGCTTGCGGAAAGCGACGGGGATCGCAATCAATTGCGCATCAAAATGCGTGATCGGGAATTGCGTACCGGAATTTTGATGATTTTTCAGGCGGGCAGCGATAATTCCAAACGGATTCTGTGCGATCTTGCGGCGGATGTGCCGTATTTCGAGCGGTATATCCGCGATTGCCTCATGGATCCGGGATATCCCGATGCCGACAAGCGCATTTTGTTGCCGATTGCCGTGCGTAAGTTTCGGAAACGTCCCATATACCTTACATGCAGAGATATTTGCCGCCCGCTGTACGGAAAACCCCCCATGCGTGCGAGCGCCAAATGGCGGGAAGCATACTGTCTTGCGTACAGCACGCTTGCGCTGTTCGGTTGCGAGAACTACGAGAAGGATTTCGATACCGTGTTTTCGGGGTTGCAATTGGCGCTCGGAAAAGAGTCGAATATAGACGATCTGGCGCTGGCGGCGCTCATCGCCAACCGTACGGGAAAAGTCAGCGCACTGCGCGATAACGAATGTTGCATCGAACTGTTCGGCGCCGATCGGGAAACGTTTCTTCGGTATAAGAATAAACTCGGCAAACATAAGCCCGTTTCGCACATCGAGCGGCACGACGAAGAGGATAACAATAGTGAAAAAGGCGGAAGATAAACATGTTTGATTTCGATAAAAGCTTTGAAGAATATGCGATGCATTGGTACGACGAACACCGCGCCGAGTTGGATGACGAGGCATTGGAAGACAAGATGCCGCAGTTATACGAAGATTGGGCAAACGCGCCTCTCGATGCGCTCAGCGGTCTGACGCCGTTATCGTTTTTTTCGCATATCGACGCGCCCGATCTCATTAAACTGATGGTATCGTCGTGTGAAGGAGAGCAAAATCCCAGCTCCCTTCTTTTGGATCGTATTGCCGAAGTCCCCGCCTGCGCGCAGGGATTGCGCGACGTAATCCGCGCTTCTTCCAATTCCAAAGCGCGGGTGATTGCGGCCAATCTGTTGACGGAGATGGGAGAAGTCCATCCGCTCGACGTGTATGCGGCATTACTGTGTGACGAGGCGGCCGATCCGTCGTTGCGCGAAACGGGCATTGAAGTGATGTGCGAATTTGCCGATGACATCGCGGACAAGCTGTATGCGTATATTCCCGACGCCACTCTGTCGCAAAAGGGCATGATTGCGGAAGTATTGGTATGCGCCAAACGGGATGACCGCACGTTGCGTCTTTTGGAAGAGCTTTTCGCGAGCGGCGATAATGTGCCGTTTTATGCGGGGCTTATCGGCAAATACGGCGACGAGCGGGCGGCGGCCATGCTGTATCGGGCGCTCGACACTTGCAATTACATGGAATATATCGAAATCAAAAACGCAATCGAACGGTTGGGCGGCGTAGTGGAAGACAATCGGGATTTTTCCGACGATCCGTATTTTGCCGCCATCAAAAATCTGGGGTAAGGTATGGCACGTAAAATCGTCACGCTCGAAATGATTCGGGCCAACAACGAATTCCGTAAATTGATCGGTGCGGCAAACGGAAACCTCGAGCATATGGGGTATACCGAGCACGGGTTGCGGCACGTCGGATACGTATCCAAAACGACGGCGAATATTTTGCGCGCTCTCGATTATCCCGACCGCACGGTG
>CAMUPJ010000137.1 GCA_947090725.1 uncultured Clostridia bacterium | reverse complement strand
ATTTTAGGGCATTTTTGCCCTATTTTAGCCGTATTTAGGGTTAGACTTTTATGGCACGTACAAACGGCGAAATCACGTGCACCCGTTCGTCAAACTCGGGATACACCCGCTCCCCGCTGTCGGCAAAATCACCGTACCGTCGGGTGCGTAACGTATCGGCGTCCAATACTCCGCTGAGCCGCTCCGTTTCTTCGCGGTCGAGATAGGGATTGTCCGCCCATTCCATGAACTCGCACCACACCTGCGGATCTTCGGCTACGTTCAGATAAATCTTATCGTAGATATACGTCATGCCCTTAAGCGGCGTCATCGTGCCGTAGATATCGCCCTTGCGGTCGAATACCCGCATACGGCATTCTTCGTATACGTCCTCGGGCGGTTCCTCGTCGAACCACACAAAGTCCAGACTGCTTCCCTGAAATTTTTCCCGCCCCGCTTCGCAACTTTTGAAGTATACGTAGCTCAGCGTGCCGAACACGTTTTTGACGGCGATATAATCGACGATCCCGCCGTCCGGCCCCTTACGCGCCCCTTTCAGCATGCCTACCGATGCAATCCATTCGGGATTGAGGTACGACAACAGTTTTTTTTGCGCCACTTCTCTGCCGGCGCCGTAACTCACCGAAACCGCCCACCCTACGACGGCGCCTTTTACCTTGCGGTACGGATGATTGCCGCGAAGAAGCCAAGCCGTTTCCGCCGCGCCGCATTCCGTTTTGCCCGTACGGTTTCCGCCGAATACCCAACGGTTACGCTTGGGGCAACGATGAAACTCCAGTTGCTTACGGTGTACCGTTTCTCCCGTATTATAGAACGCCAAACGGTTGTTCCGTCGGTATGCCTCGCGCAATTTGCGATTGACGACCAAACGCCGCAGAATCTCCTCAACCTCTGTAATTTTCTTTGTTTCGGTGTTTTCTTCCAAAATCCTCCCCGCTCCTTTGTGGTATACTTTCGGGTATGAAAAAAGCCACCCTGTTTTTATCGGCAGCTCTCCTGTCTTTTTTTGCCTCTCCCGTACGCGCAAACGACTTTGTGACGTACGCCTATCTTCCCGCACCCGCCATACTGTACGACGCGAACGGCGCCGAAATCTGTACGCTTCCCGCAACCTATTTCACCGTGTTGTGCGGCGACAGTGCGGAAGGGAAATATCCCGTTTCCTATCTCGACCTATCGGGGTACTTGCGCAGTGCCGACGTGGAAATCGTCGACTACGAACCGGTCACCAAATTCCCCACGCTTTCCGCCACGCCCCGCAACGACGGTATGGCGGTGAATCTGCGCGATCTTCCCGATCAGAACGAGGGCAAAGTGTTGGTTTCCGTTCCTGCCGACGCCACACTCACCCTGTACGGCGGGCGAACGGGCAGCGAATTGTTTGCCGGCGCAGGCACGTTATGGCAGTACGTGCGCTATACCGATTCGCGCGGCATCTCTTACCACGGCTATATCTACGCACCGCAACTCACGTGCGACCCCGTAGTGCCCAACGTCATCGAAAAAGTCGTCCACGACGTCCCCACCGTCTCCGAGACGGAGGCGACGCTCGAATGGAGCAATACGTCCCGCATGATTCTTATTGCCGCTATGTGCGTACCCGCGGGGCTTATCATGCTCGTACTGTTCTATCGTCCGGACTGCAAGCGCACGCCGCGACACCGTAAAGACGATTAAGCGGCATATTTTTTGCAGGCCGTGCCCGCTTTTTTGCGAGTTTGCCCAGTCTGCGGCACTCCGCGCCGAAAAGCGGCAACGTTTTGTATGCTTCCAGATCCGCAACGCCCAAATCGCTTAAGACTTTCCACGCCTTTTTAATGCCCGATCGCACGTGTCTGCGATCGCCCGCCACACCCGTGCGGCGCAACGCCGACGCAGCAAGCGCATCGGTTTCCCCGTCGCCCAGCGCACAACGGATGCGGTGCTCCATGACCGCCAGGTTTGCCGCCAACCGCTTGTATTCGCCCAGTCGGTACACCCGTTCCAAAAGCGGCAATGCGGGACTTGTCGTATCCAGCGCCGCACGGGCAATCCGCCGATCCAACAACTTCTCCAGCAGTTCCAGCTTGGGGGCAATCGTAAGTACGGCGGCAATTTCGATTTCCATAGCTTTCCTCCATCTATCTGATTCGCTCTTATAATAGCACACTATTGTTGCCAACATATGGCAAGAATTATTGTTTACGCCAAATATTTTAATTTAATTTTTTCCGCACGAAAAAGCCCCTTCCGCACATCTGCGAAAAGGGGCTTTTTGCCGTATCGTACTCTTATCGATTCTCCGATCGGGAGCATACCCGAATGGAAAGCGCAAACCGACTATAGCGCTTGGGCGATTTTCTCGAGGAAGGCACGGCTGTCCAGTACCGTAGGCGTCACCCCCTCTTTACGGTACAATGCCTTGAGGTCTCCCGTCAGAAATCCTTGCGAGATCGTGTTTTTGACTGCCGTTTCCAACCGAACGGCGAAATCCGCAAGCGCGGGAACGCCGTCCAACTCGCCGCGTTTGCGAAGCGCTCCCGTCCAGGCAAAGACGGTTGCCACCGGATTGGTGGAAGTGCTTTCTCCGTCGCGGTAGCGGTAATAGTGACGGGTGACGGTACCGTGCGCCGCTTCGAACTCGTACGCCCCCGTAGGAGATACCAATACGCTGGTCATCATGGCAAGCGACCCGAATGCCGTTGCGATCATATCGCTCATCACGTCGCCGTCGTAATTTTTCAGCGCCCAGATCATGCCGCCTTCCGATCGGATAATGCGCGCCACGCTGTCGTCGATCAACGAATATTCGTACCGTATCCCCGCCGCTTCGAATTTATCTTTGTATTCCCGCGCGTAAATATCGGAAAAAATCTCTTTGAAACGTCCGTCGTACGTTTTGGAAATCGTATCTTTGGTGGCAAACCACACGTCGCGACGCACGTCGAGGGCATAGCCGAAACAAGAGCGGGCAAAACTTTCGATACTGCGGTCGGTATTGTGAATCCCCTGTACGATCCCCGCCCCGCTTATATCGGCGATCTTTTCCCGCCGTTTGTTTCCGTCTCCGTAGCAAACCTCCAAATACGCTTGCGCATCGCCGTCCACACGGATTTCTTTGTTGCGGTACACGTCACCGTAGGCATGCCGCGCAATCACGATGGGTTTCGTCCAAGAAGGCACGTAGGAAGCAATTCCGTCGCACAAAATCGGCTCGCGGAAAACCGTGCCGTCCAAATACGCACGGATCGTGCCGTTGGGAGAAAGCCACATTTTTTTGAGTCCGTATTCCTCCACGCGCTGGGCATTGGGAGTAATGGTGGCGCATTTGACGCCCACGCCGTACTTTGCAATCGCTTGCGCCGCTTGCAAGGTAACGTTGTCTTCCGTCTCGTCACGGTGCCGCAAACCCAAATCGTAGAAATCGCACTTCAATTCCACATGCGGCTCGATGAGGATCTCTTTGATCCAGTCCCACAGAATCCGCGTCATTTCGTCGCCCTGCATTTCCACAATGGGCGTAGCGTATCGTATCTTTGCCAAAAGCTCTTGCCTCCGAAAAAATATGTGCATTCAGTATAGCATATTTTTCTCCGTCAGGCAAGCGACCGAGAATGATAGGCGCGATTCTTTCCGCTTCTACTTTTTCCCTTTCTCTCCGGCAAACGGCCGATAGGCGTACTTCAACCGCCGCTTGGCGCTGAAGACGGCTTGCGCCCTCTCCAACAATTTTCCGATGACGTACGGCGTGCCGCCCTTAAAAAAGTAAGAGGAAAGCGAACCGGGAATGGTATTGATTTCATTGACGTACAGTTCCCCGTCTTTGTACAAAAAGTCCACGCGCGCCACCCCGTCGGCGCCCACGGCGTTGTAAGCCGCAACCGCCGTACTCCGGATTTTTTCCCGCAAAGCGTCGTCGATTTTTGCCGGATACTCCCTTCCCACGCCCTGCGACTTGCTCAGGTACTTATCTTCGTACGTCAGAAAATCTTTCCACCCCACCGGTTTTTCCACTTCGCTGGCCTCTCCGCACAAAACGGCGCAATTGAATTCCTCGAAGTCTTCCAACGCTTTCTCGATCACTACGCGCGTATCCCATTCGAGCGCAACGCGAATCGCCGTAAACAGTTCGTCGTAACCATGCGCCAATGCAATCCCGATACTGCTGCCCAAATTGCACGGTTTTACAATGAGCGGAAAAGCCAGCTTCGCTTTGATCGCCTCCAGCACACCGTATGCATCGCGCACGTACTCTTCTCCGCTCATGGTTACGTACGGCAATATCGGCAATTCCGCCTGCGCAAACAACCGCTTCATCATGCCTTTATCCATTCCCACGGCCGAAGCGCAAATGCCGCTACCGGTATACGGAAGCCCCGCAAGCTCCAAAAGCCCCTGCAAACTTCCGTCTTCGCCGCCCATACCGTGATTGCACAAAAGACAGCAATCCAGTCGGCACAGTTTTTTTCCGTTTTTCGTATACAGATACGGCGACGACGGGCGCAAATACACTTCTTTGCCGGGATATGCGCTCCGCTTGCGTTGGGCGTAAAAGGCAATATCCGTGTATTCCTTGCCCGTATGCCACACTCCCTTCTCGTCGATATACACCGCTACCGCTTTGTGTTCGTCGGGAAACTCTCCTATCGCCTGCAACCCCGTTACGATACTCACGTTGTGTTCGCAACTTCTTCCGCCGAAAAATACGCCTACCGTCATATGCCGACCCTCCTTTCTTTACACGTTTCTATTGTATATATGCTTCCGTGCAAAAAAGTGACAACGCCGCATGCAAAAATGCGCACACCGCTCCCACGGTATGCGCATCGTATTTTTGATTTCCGCCTCCTATATCCTACCCGAAAGCGGTCGCATTCTCTTACGACGACGGTAA
>CAMUPJ010000136.1 GCA_947090725.1 uncultured Clostridia bacterium | reverse complement strand
GAATACGCTTCCCATATGCCGCACCGACCGTTTGACGGAACTACCGAACGCACGGAATATTCCCTTCTCTCTCACCACAATATCCGGCGCCCACATGGAAATCAATGCATACCGAAATGCCAGCAATACCAATAGCACCAACATAATGAAAAACGGCGCAAAGAATTTCAACACCTGCACATTGAACAATTCGAACAGTCCGTAAATAATTAAACCGATAAGCGTATCGAAAACGATCGTGTACAACATTTTGGTCAGCACAAAGCAAGACGATTTCCCGATGCGAGAAACAAAACGTCCCGTAAATCCGATCCGGGCGTTGGAAGACATCGCGCCCTCCAGCACTGTACACAGCGGAATTTCGTATAAGCCGAAAATAAAACGAAAGACAAAAACCATTACGAGAAATATCAGCAATCCCGTGTTGACCGCAACCGCGCGATTTTGCACCAAACTGGTCTTCATCGTTTGCACAATACCGTACAGTTTATCAAACCAGACGTCTACACTCTCGCCGCTCGTAACGCTTCCGAATAATTCGGAAAACATTTTTCCGATGCCCGCCTGACCGAACGCCCGAACGACCGGCACGGCAAACGGAATCGCCAACCCCGCAAGAATCGTGCCCGTAATGATAATATACAGTAGCAACACCCAAACATATCCGAATTTGGAGACGAGCATTTTCAATGCATTTTTGAAGGCCACGGCAACTCCTCCCTACCACACTGTTTTTTTGTCGCGGCGCTCCATATCCGACAGATCGAACATCGACACCATAATATAGCAAACCAAATACATTATAAGAAACAAATACAATACCGCACCCAACGCGCAACCGACATACACGTTTGCGATAAAAGAAAACAGGCTCTGCAAAATCGCAACAATCAGAAACGGCAACAATACGCCGAACAATACGCTACCCGTTTTGTGATCGATCAGACGCAACGAAGCCGCCGCCGCATCCCGAAAGGAAAAACCGTAAATAACCATCATCGGCGTCCAATACATTATGGAACACGAAACAAACACCACAAGCACAAAGAGCGTCAACGAAACCATGACGGCCAAAACCATAGTAAGCGCATTGGGATACCCTTTTCCGCTCACTATCATATGCAGTAAAGTCAACAGCCCCGTCTGCACCAAACCGTACAAAACCATGATAAGCGATAATATGGTAAACGTAAGCAACACGGGTATAACATAGTTGTTGATTTGACGAAGCGGCGCTTTCAGCATAAGCTTTCCGATCCGAAAGTGCTTTTCCACGACGGAAAGCGCCAGAGACACACAGAAAACCAAAGATAAAAATATCAGCACCAAGGGATAGAAATAGACGGTGGCATATCGGTTAAAAAACATCCAGAATACGTCTTTGAAACTTCGCACAAATATATCGGAATACGAAACCAAATACGACAAGGTTGCCATAGGCTTGGAGAAAATGCCCAACAACACAGCGGCAGGCAAACATACAAGCGCAAGCACAAAAAACGCTCGGAACATATATTTGAACGTTTCCTTGACGTAAACCATATCCAAATTATACCCTATTCTCTTGATGAAAGCAAGGAAAAATCCGAACTTTTTTGTCCCCGTCCGTCAAAACGCTTGACATTTAAGGCGGAAACTTCTATAGTGTAGTCGTTACCGCTGGGGGCGCTGCAAACGGCTGCAGCTGAGATTATAACGGCATGTTATAGGTCCCTTTGAACCTGTGAGTTAGTACTCGCGTAGGGAAGCTTGCCGATTGTAAATTTTTTGAATGCAATTTTATAGGCAAACGAACTGTTCGAAAAGCGGACGGTTCGTTTTTTTATACAAGCTTTGGGTAACAAAGGAGGTTTCCTTTGTACAAATTTTTCCATTCTCTTCTCGGCAGCAGCAAATTGTTCGATTTCGACGATTTCAAAGATGCCGACACCATGCTCAGAGCAACGCTCATTCTGTGCATCTGTCTGTTTGTCGTTCTCATTGCGGCAACGCTTATCGCCTATTTTGTGCTCAAAGCCAAAGGCAAGCGCGATATCATCCGCACCAAAGACTTAACGTACGGCGCCATATGTCTGGCAACGTCGTATGCCCTGTCCTTTTTGGGCATAGGCCTGCCGTACGGCGGCACGGTAACCATTGCGTCCATTCTGCCCATAATGCTGTATTGCTATTATTTCGGTTTCATCAAAGGGCTTGTGGTCGCGGTTGCCTACACGATACTGCAATTTTTCCAAAGCCCGTATATCGTACATCCCATGAGCGCAGTGCTCGATTACGTGATACCCTATCTGTCGCTTGTCTTTCTCGGCGTGTTTGCCTACCGCCAGTCGCGCTATAACAAAGTTGTAGCAAGCGGCAAACACGTTCTGAAAGCGCATATTCCCTTTTTTATCGGCGTTGCCTGCTACTTCGTTTTGCGCTATTTCAGCCACATTCTGAGCGGCGTGATCTTCTACAGCGATTACATTGCCTGGGAAGGGGCGTTCTGGCAAAATCATCTGTGGGCGTACTCGTTCGCCTACAACGGCGCATTCTTAATCCCCGACACGGTCATTGCGCTTTGTGCCGCGATCGGCGTGCTTTCGAGTAAGGCGTTTAACCGTTTTATGGCTTCGTCGGCTAATGCTTTGCAAAATACCGATACTGCCGCAAAAGACGATGAGCGAGCTACTGCCTGCGCTGATGAAGGGCAGCGGTAAACCCGTAGGCGGAATAGACCCCGTCACCACCGCAATATTCACCAAAACCTGAATCGCAATAATAGCGGCTATACCGCTTGCCAAATAGCACCCGAATCTGTCGGTGCTATTTTGCGCTATGCGGATGGCACGGGCAATCAAAAGCACGAAGGCAAGCATTACAAGCGCGCATCCGACAAGTCCCAATTCTTCCCCGATAATACTGAAAATGAAGTCACTTTCCGAAAACGGCAAAAACAGATACTTCTGACGGGAATTGAATAATCCCAAACCGAAGAGTCCGCCGCTACCGAGCGAATAAAACGACTGTATGAGCTGATACCCTTCCCCGAGCGGCGATGCCCACGGATCGATAAATGCCAGCATGCGCTTTAACCGATACGGCTCCGCGAGAATCAATAGCGGGATCATGGCGACAACCGGCAACGCAATGAGCAGGAAATGTTTGATGCGCGCTCCCCCGATAAACAGCATAACGAACATCAGCAGAACCACACATATGGTAATAGACATATTCGGTTCCAAAATGATCAGAAGGCATATCAACGCGCCCACGCCGAGCACCGGCAATATACCGACAAACGAGGTCATTTTCCGATAGTATTTTGCCATGTAAGCGGCGGCAAAGATGATGAAACCGAATTTTGCGATTTCACTGGCCTGCATCGTAAAAAACGGCAGATTGATCCAACGCCGCGCGCCGTAACTTTCCACGCCCACACCCGGCACAAAAACCAGAACCAGCAACAACACGGATATACCGAGAATCACATAACGCAATTTCGCCAACATATGGTAGTCCACCACGCTCAAACATATCATGGCGCCGAACCCAAGCAAAGCGCCTACGATCTGCTTGAACATATAGAAATACGCATTGCCGTAATTTACCGCCGCATTGTAACTGCTTGCCGAATATACCATGACGATACCGAACAGTACCAAAAGAACGGTAACCGCCGTCAGTATGAAATCGTATTCGCCGCGATGCTCTGTTCCCGACAACGCGCGGTTGCCGTCAAGTCTTTTTTTATTTTTCGCACGCATCGCTCACCAGCCGTTCAAACGCCTCGCCCCGCGCAACATACGAAGAGAACATATCGAAACTGGCCGATGCCGGCGACAGCAATACATTCTCTTCCGTCCCGTCGTTTGCCCAACGAAAAGCTGCGGCAAAGTCATCGAATTGCGCAATTGCCGCAAATCCGTTGCGCTTACCCGCTTGCATCACTTTTTCCGCCGTCTCTCCCACTGCCGCTATCCGCACCACGCAAGCGGGCAACAAACGAAACAGTTCGTCGTATTCGTACCCTTTGTCGCTTCCGCCGACCAACATGCACGTCGATCCCGTCATGCTTTGCGCCGCCCGCACGGACGCCATAATGTTGGTCCCTTTGGAATCGTCGTAATAGCTTTTTCCGTTATGCCGCGCCACCAGATGCATCCGATGCGCGTCGGGTTGAAATTCCGTCAGCGCCGATACGATCGCCGCATCGGGTATGCCGAGTGATTTCGCCGCACAAACGGCGCTCAATGCGTTGGCAAGATTATGTACGCCTTCCATTCTCACGCGATCCACATCACAAACCGCTTCGCTTCCGT
The DNA here is from genome assembly GCA_947090725.1 of uncultured Clostridia bacterium. Classification (GTDB taxonomy): domain Bacteria; phylum Bacillota; class Clostridia; order Christensenellales; family Pumilibacteraceae; genus Pumilibacter. The sequence goes on along the minus strand of CAMUPJ010000136.1, from coordinate 603 downwards.
AGTAAATCTTTTTGCCGTACACGTAAGCGCCCCGCACGGCACCGTGAAGCGACGTATAGAACACTTGCGCCCGCGGCGCAAATCCTTTCAAATGTTCTATGGCAATATCGTCTTGCGATAAAATGAAGAAATCCTCTTCCGTTTGCTGTGCGGCAATCCGCAATTTCGCATGGGCATACGCACACATCGATCCGTGCCAATCCAAATGATCGGACGATATATTGGTAAGCACCGCCACATGCGGGCGAAAATCAATCGTCGTCGCCAACTGAAAGCTGGACGCTTCCACAACGGCATAATCGTATTTTCCGCAACAAGCAATGCGCGCAAACGATTCCCCTATATTGCCGCAAACTGCCGGCGTATACCCCGCACACTTCAGAATTTGTCCGATCAATTCGGTGACCGTCGTTTTCCCGTTGGTGCCTGTTACCGCAATAACGGGCTTGTCGTTCAATGCATAGCCGATTTCCAGCTCTCCGCATAAAGGAATCGCGTGCGTGCGGGCAAAGTCGAAAACGGGCTGTGTCGGCATGATTCCCGGACTGACCACAATGCGATCCGCGCAAAATGCTTCCCAATCCGTTACGTCTTCCGCGTAAG
>CAMUPJ010000135.1 GCA_947090725.1 uncultured Clostridia bacterium | reverse complement strand
CTCGTCACGCAAAGACGATATTTCGTCGAGAATTATATTGTTGTAACTTTCGTAAACGTCTTCCCCGCTCGTACCGTCGTTTACATTGGCCATACTGATGGCAAACAGTTGATCGCGGAGCGACTGCACTTCGGCAACAAGTTCGTCTTTGGATTTGTCTTGTACGGGCTCCGTACGCGTTTTGTTAAGTTCATCCTTAAATGCCTGGAACTCGTCACGCAACGCAAGCACTTCGTTGATATAGCTGAGATCGGGTTCTTCCTTGATCGTACGGATATCTTCCCGCATTTGCCCGACGGTTTCCATAAGTCCCGCCGTAGTATCGGCATGCATCGCTCCTTCCCGCAACTGCTGCATTTCATCACGCAAGCCGAGAATCTCATGCAACAAAGTTTCGTTGATACCGCTATCAACTGTATTGCTTGCCTGTACCGGCTTATGCATTTGCTCTTTGAGCATCTGGATTTCTTCCCGCAAAGCCAATACTTCGCTGAGAACAGCCTCGCCGGCCTCCCCGTCGTTTCCGTACGGCATTTGTTGCATCTGCTCACGCAATTCGGCAATTTCCTCATGCAACATCGAAATTTCACCAAGAACATTACCGTCGGAAGCCGCCGACACATTCGTCGGTGCGGACGAAAGTTGTTCGCGAATTGCCGCAAGCTGTTCGTTGACGGCAGAAAGGTCTACCGTAACGGCACTTGTCGTTTCCGTATCCGAATGCTCTTCCCGTATATCCTGCAAATCATTGCGAAGCGACAACACCTCGCCATACAGATCTTCTATCGACACCGTAGGCCGATCCGCTTCCGGACGGTTCGCTTCTTCCGCAGGTCTATTGCCCAGCATCTCTTTAATCTCGGCAAGCTCCTGTAAAAGCGTATCCTGCGACTGCACGGCTTCGCTCGATACGGTGCCGGAAGATACGGTTTGCAATTCGGACATGCGGTTTTTGATAGCAAGCAACTCTTCTTGCACACCGGACAGCGTAGCGTCGGAAGATACTTCGGGTGTAATTGCCGAAATTTCCTCGAGCTTTTGGCTAACCATGGTATACAATTCGTTTTTGAAAAGCTGTAACTCATCGGCAAACAACGATTTGGTGGCAAGCGCATCGCTTTCTCTTTCAGCCGCCTCCGTCTCGTTCACCGCGTGGATATCGGCTTTAAGTCCCGCTACTTCGTCTTTTACATTGATAATTTCGTCAAGTACAACATTCAACTCATTGGATCCCGCGGAATCATGCGCGGTACCGTCTTCGGCGGCAAGCGTCGTACGACGGGCGATCATGTCCTTAATTTCGGCCAACGAGTTTTTCAACTCTTCCGTTTCACTTGCTTGTTCGGCGAACTTCTCTTCTTTCAATTCGACAAGATCGTTGTGCAATCCCGTCAACTCATCCAAAATGACAGTTACGCTTTCATCGGCAACGGCAAGCGTCGGTTGTACTTCCTGCTCTTGCTCGGCAGTGATAATCTGGGATACATCGTTTTTGTAATCCTGTATCTCGTCGCGCAGCGAAACGATTTCGCCGAGAATCATATTGACTTCATCGCTCGTAGCGTCGCCCGATGAAATGATGGTTTCGGAATCGGCACGAAGCGATTTGATATCCGAAATATCCGCTTTCAGCTCCATCAGATCGCCTTTAAGTCCTTCGATTTCGGCAACAATATCGTTGCTATCCAAAATCCGCGAGGCCTTTACGTCTTCACGAAGCGAGAGAATTTCGGCAACCGTATCGTATTCGTCCAATGCGGACAGTTTATCCTTGATAGCGGCTATATCGTCCATCAGAAGGGACATATCTTCGCTTTGGAGCGTCGCATCGATTCCGTCGTCTTCGACAATCCCTTCCATATTCGCCTCTATCTGATTGCGAATGAACGTGAGATCGTCTTGCATTTTCATAAAATCGGATAACGTATCCTCCGTACCGATTTTGTCCTTAATCTCCGCCACGTCGGCAAGCAATACCTGCAAATTCAATGCGGTATCATCCGACTCGCCGGCAGTCAATTTCTCTTTAATCTCTTCGATGCCGGAAAGCAACGCCTGCAAATCGGCATTGTCGTTCTGCTCTTCCTTGCCGCTGTCGTCCGCGAGAGAGTCTCCCAGCGCAGTCACCTGATCGATAACCAAACCGAGCTGTGTCGCCAAAGTCTCCGATTGCTCTTTCTGCGCCGTCTCGATAGCGCTCAAACGTTCCCGCAAAGAAGCAATTTCGGTAAGGAGCGATTGTTGCTCTTCTTTACTGGATGAAACGGCAGTAAGACTTTGTTCGATCTCTTTGAGATGAATCTGCTCTTTGATCTCCGCCAATGTCGCCAGCATATCGCCGTTTGCATTCGCATATGCCGAATTCAACTCGTCGATCTTATCGGAAATCGCGATAATCTCATCGTATACGTTGGTATCGCTCTGCTCATCCGATTGCGGCGGCGTCAACTGCTCGATAATGCGGTTCAGATCGTCGACAATCGTATTGTTGTTGTCTGCCGCGAGCAGTCCGTTGGTCGTAATGGTATCTTCCAGCGCAGCGCTCTTTTCTTTCAGCTCGGCAAGCGCAACATCCAAATTGTCCAACTTTTGCACAATCTGTTCTGCCGTCTGCCCGTATTGATCGGAAATATTCGTTTCGCCGACTTTCAACTCTGCTATCATTTCTTCCAGCGAGTGCATATTTTCGGCAAAAGAATTTTTAATCTCTGCAAGTTGCGTCGCCAACATTTCGTTGTCTGCAACACCGTCCGACTGTGCATCCAACCGTTTTTCCACTTGCGCGCGCACAAAAGCAACGTCTTCGAGAAGCTTGTTGCGATCCGCTTCGCTCAAGGCACGACCGTCATCGTACGCTGTCCGAAAATCAACAATAGCGTCCAAAAGCGTAGGCGACAAATCGGAAGCGGTGACTTTTTCCATCGCTTCTTTAACTTCTGCGACTTGAGCGGCCAATTTATCCGCTTCATCCCCGTGGAATGCCGTCAGGTCTTCATACAGCTTATCACACTGTGTTGCAATCTGTGCAGAGATATCGTCATACAGTTTATCGAACTGCTGCCCGTCGTTTTCCGTCGACTGCAAATTTACCGGAAGCGCCAAAATATCGGCACGCAAATCGGCAATCTGCGAAATAAACAGATCCTGATCCGCCAGCTTCGTCTTGATTTCTTCCAGGGTCTCCAATGCGTGGCGATGTGTCTGCTCATCCAAAACAGGCGCAAGCATTTCGCCGATACGATCTACGATATCATCGGCCTGCACGGCCACGACGTTATCCGAAGTCGCCGTAGCTTCCTGTTCGATGACTACGGTGTCCTCCGACTCCATCGGTTGCGCGAAAGTCACGTTCTCATCTTCCGCCATACCGCCGACGGAACGCATAGACAAATTGCTTTCAATCTCGGACAAACGCTCCGAAATATCCGCAACATTATGACGGAGACTCTCCATCACTTCGTCGAGATTGACCTTTGCTTCCAAAGCTACCAACATAGCTTTAAGTTGCTCGAAATCTTCCGATACGTCCTGCACGGAAGTAGCTACCGCCACTTCGCTTGCCGCGTCTTCACTCGGTTCCGCATCGGAGACATCTTCGGACGCTTCTGCGGGGCTTTCTATTGTTGCAATACGCAGACTCAGATCATTTACCGTTTCTATCAAAGAATTGAGACGATCCGATACGGAATCCCCCTCGGCAAAATGAATGGCATCACTGGTCGGCAAAGGCATTGTGGGCGCATATGCCACCACGTCGCCGATATGCAAGCCGGACACTTCTTCCAACAACGCTTTGATTTCGCTTTCGGCATTTTTGCGCGTCGTATCGGATTCCGATGTGATGCGCTCGGTATTCAACTGCTGAATACTGTCGGAAAGGCTACCGTTGCTGACAATATTTTTACCGCCTTCCGCATCATTGAGTGCGGAAATCATCTCCGGCAAAAATTCCATAATACTGTCAAGTTCTTCGCTTTTTACTCTTTCGGCATACGAAATGTAACGGGTAACCGCATCCTTCTTGGCATTGGAAATGCTGATTTTGCCCGTCATAGATCCATAAGAACACAAAGCATCGAAAGTCTTACGGTCCAAAGGCGTATCCAATATGTCTTTCAAAACAATATTGAACGCGCTCAATGCGTCGGAAGTAATAAAATCCTGCTCATTGACCGTATTTACAAAGTTATCGACGGCTTCGAGCTTTGAACGGAAGTCCGGTGCATTGGCAACAGACACATGCAGCAAATCCAACTCGGTATATGCCTTCAACGCCATATTCACGAGATTCTGCTGTGTAAGATCGTTGCTACCGAGCATTCCCTTCAATTCGTATACGGAACGCATAACTTCGGTAAGATCTACTGCGCCGCTCTCCGAGCGTGCACGCAATAACTTATCGATCAATTTTTTGTCGATGGCACAACCGGAGGTGGATTCATTACCCTCCGTGACGGTAGCTTTCAATGCGGCAACTTCCGTAGAAATTCCGTTCAAAGCAGTCGTAAACTGCTCATTGATTGCATTTGTAAGTTGCTCGTTTAATGCAGTTGCATACTGTTCGTTGTCACCGGTGGCTACAGGGCGGTCTTCCAAAGTCTTGATCGCTGCGCGAATATCGGTCAGTGCATTGGCAAAATCCCCCGAAGGCAAAGCTTCCAAACGGGTTTTCAACTCTCCGATTTCGGAAAGAATCTTAGTATCGGAATCCGTCATATTATGAGCCAAAGACTCATTGATTGCAATAAGCTTATTCAACTCCTTGGCCGGCATACGAGGTGCTTCGGGTAAATAGCCGCCGGTCGGAGCCGCATTACTTTGGCCCGCGATATTTGGGTTTATAACTCGAGGGTCACCTCCTTGCAACTCCTCGATACGTTCGTTGAGTCTCTTGATTTCGGCAAGGAACTGCGCGTCG
>CAMUPJ010000134.1 GCA_947090725.1 uncultured Clostridia bacterium | reverse complement strand
TTTTGCGATTACACGCCAAAGCTTTGTCCGCCGTTCGGGGAATGGTTACCCAAAATTCTGAAACAGTACGGGCTTTCCAGCTATAGGTTGTTTAAGGATACGACCGTGAAACCTTCGCAGTATCACTACTGGCGCAAAGGTGCGGAACCTCGTCTGTTCGCGCTGGAAACCATTGCCGAGAAGTTGAATATCACGCTCGATTGCTTGGTCGGGAGGGACAGATTATAAAAAAATAAACGCAGGCGGAAATAGCGAATGAATACCGAATTGTTCAATCGGTTGTTGAGAGAAATTCACAACGGCGACATGGGTGCATTGGAACCGATTTACAATGCGTATTACAAGAAAATGGTGCTATCTGCCAGGTACGTTCTGCACAATTCGACCGACGCACAGGATGCGGCGTCGCAAGCATTGGTCAAGTTGGCGGACTACGCGAAATACAATGCATGGCCGTGCGTTCGCAACGCCAACGTATATGTGAGTCGCACGGCACGGAATGCCGCGATCGATCTGTACAATGCGCGCAAAAATTTCGTTCGGTTGGACGCGTTGCGTTATCTGCCCGACGAAAAGAGCAGCGAAGAAAAAGCCGACGATGCCGTGTTGTTTCGGCAAGCACTCGAAAGTGTCAGTGGGCGCGACTACGACGTCGCGCTTATGTTTTACGTGTACGGTTGCAAGATCAAAGAAATCTCGCGGGAGTGGAATCTTCCCGTGGGTACGGTCAAATGGATTCTGAGCGAAGTGCGCAGAAAAATGAAAGTTTTTCTCAAAAAATAGAAAAAAATTCCAACCTTTTGCCTTTTGCGGCAGTCATATATAGTAGAGAGTATTTTTACAGGAGACAAAAGATGAAAAGAGCACTTTGTTGGTTATTCGGGGTGATTTGCCTGGCGGTTGTGCCGTTGGGCGCGGTGACGGCACGGGCGGCGGAATGGGAATCCGCGCCCGCGCGCTATTCGGCAGAGTACAGAAGCGATATCGAAGTAGGCACCGAAACGAAAACGGTGTATTACGATACCAAGAAAATAGACGAATATGTAAATACATACGAAACCCCGACATTTACTTGTGCACTGGACGGCAGTTGTGTAGTAGAAGCAGGTGGTAACGTGATTGCTTATTATGATCGCTTATATGATGAGTTAATTCCCGGATATAGGCACCAAATGATATGGGGGCAATTCTCTTACGGTTCCCAAAACCAGGCGATAAACGATATGTTCACCGAACTAAGCGGTTTGATGGATTGGCACGTCGGCGTGACGGTGGACGGCTTCCAAGAGGGAATGGACGCATACGTATCGGGGAAAGGGCGTACGTTCGAGTGCGAGAAAGCGACGGGCGCCATGTACAATACCAACCTCTATTACCTCAAGGAGAAACTGCGCGAAGATAAATTGGCAGTGGTCTTCTGTAGCGATTTTGCGCTTACGCCGCTCGGCGGGATCCAAAAAGGCGATGGGTACGAAACCATTTCCTATCTTCTGTACAAGGCTTATCATGCCATGGTGGTATACGGATACTACGACGTGAATTACTATCTGGACGGAAACTTCGTGGGGCAGGATACCTATCTGTACTGCGGTACGGGATTTACTGATAAAAAAGCGTTGATGAATATTGACGATTACAGTACGATAGAAGACATTTATATCGTGAATATCGTATAGGGGAAAGGAAATGAAACGGGAAGATCGGATCATACGGAAGCGCATGCAAAAGGCGTGCGAAAAGCCGGACGTGCCTTTCGAGGAGTTCTGCGCGATGCACGGCATCGACTTGACGCCGCCGCCTGCGCCCGCCCAACCACCGCGCCGGCGGGTACGGTGGTCGGTTGTGTGGGCGTCGCTCTCGCTGGCGGTGGTTTTGGCGTTGGGAATTTGGTTGCCCACTTTTTGCCTGGGCAACGGCAAACCGCCCGTCGTCGGCGAAACGCCTACGCCTCCTATAACCGACATAGAAACTCCGGCGCAAAAGGATTTTTATGACAAGGATGTGAGTTTTGTACTGATCGATTATGAGGAGTTATGTCTTGACGAAAAGTGTTTTTTTCTCGATAGAAATAATATCGAGGTAATGAGCGTAATTCGGAAGATCATTCCAAAAGACGACGTCGAAATTACATTAGGATATAGTGTAAGCGAAATTATATATGGTTTTATATCGGAAGAAGTTTTATACGCTTACAATATACAATATTTTGTGCGGTGTTACGACGGCTATATTACATCGGCAACGAATTTATTCCAAAATTTCGCGCTTACGGCAGAGAAGGGCGGCACGACGTACGAATACAAAATCGTGCAAAGCGTCAACGGCAATGTGGCATTCATTCAATTTACCAAAGGAACGTACGAATACTATCTGACGGTGACGAGATTCGGAGAGTTGACGGAGATCGATGAAGACAGCATACGCATGTTGATTGCGCATGCGTTGTAAGGAATCGGATAAGATGAACAAATTACAAAACGAAAATTCTACGCTGGAAGTTTTGTTGTCGATTTATTTCTCGGAGCAGAAGGAGCTATACTTACGCAAGGAATTTATTGAGGAAATAGACGGATTCGTGAATTTCTGTGCAGTGCAAGACAGAATGAATCAGACCGATGACGTAAGGTTACTGGAGATGGTGTATACCGAAAATCTGTTTGCGAGCAAAGCGGAATTACTCAAAAATACCGCCATGAGCGAGGCAGGGTTCTATCGGTTTCGACTGCGCATGATCAAAGCTTTCGGCAGTTATCTGCAGATCATAGCGGAACACACGGACGCCGTCTGACGGCAAATCCGAAAGATATGTTTTGAAAAGTCGTTTCGGTTGCATTTCATCTCGTTTTGTGGTATCCTATCACAAATAACGCAATGAAAGAGAAAGAACGTCCATGCAACAAAAAACTTCGATAAGATTTTTTAACGACAATCCCGTCAGAGCGGTATGGAAAGACGATGACGCAAAATGGTATTTCAGCGTTTTGGACATTATTTCGGCGATTCGCAACGAACCGTCTTATGAAAAAATCCGTAACTATTGGAAATATCTCAAAGCTAAACTGAAAAAAGAAAACAGTCAGTTGGTTAGTGTCACTACCCAACTGAAATTGACGGCCAAAGACGGGAAAAAATATATGTCGGACGCACTTGACGCCGACGGCATTATTCTGTTAGCTTCCGAATTTCCGAGTAGGTTGGGTGCGAAATTTATAGATTGGTTTACCCATTCCGACGCATCGATTGACGGGAAAAGCAAGCAAAAAGCGTATGCTTTGTTTGAAAGCGCGTTGCTCGATACCATCGAAGTCGGCACTGTAAAAGGTTTGCAACAAATCCATTCCTATCTGTTCGGCGGGTTGTATGAATTTGCGGGACAAATAAGAACCGTCAATATTGCAAAGGGCGGATTTGCGTTTGCCCCTGCTATGTACTTGCATGACACGCTGAAAACGGTGGAAGAGATGCCCGAAGGTACCTTTGACGAAATTGTCGATAAATATATTGAAATGAACGTAGCGCACCCGTTTCGGGAGGGAAACGGCAGAAGTACGAGAATTTGGCTTGACTTAATGCTGAAAAAGAATTTGGCGGTGTGTATAGATTGGAGTATGATCGATAAAAACGATTATCTCGACGCGATGAAGCGAAGCGTGGCCAACGGCACAAAGATAAGGGCATTGCTTTATAATGCACTGACGGACAAAATAAGCGACCGCGAAATTTTCATGAAGGGCGTAGACTACTCTTATTATTACGAACAAGCGGAGTGAGACGCGGTTGCGATTTTGCGCGATAGGGGGCGATTCCGGTTTACATTTGCGGCAATCGGTTGTATAATATTATACGGTTCGCAAGAGCCGCATAGAAAACGAACGCGAGAGGACGCACAATGAATTACAGAGAAGAGTCGCTCCGTAAGCACGGAGAGTGGAAGGGCAAAATAGAGATCACCGCGCGCGTGCCGGTGGACAGCCGCGAGAATTTGTCGGTGGCGTATACGCCGGGCGTGGCCGAGCCGTGCATGGCGATTCATGCGGACGTACAAAAGAGTTTCGATCTGACGCGGCGGTGGAATACCGTTCCCGTCATTACCGACGGCACGGCGGTGTTGGGGCTGGGGGATATCGGCCCCGAGGCGGGCATGCCGGTCATGGAAGGTAAATGCGCGCTCTTCAAGGCGTTCGGCGGCGTAGACGCGTATCCTTTGTGCATCAAGTCGAAAGACACCGAAGAAATCATTCGCACTATCAAATTGCTGTCCGGTTCCTGGGGCGGCATCAATCTCGAGGATATCTCGGCGCCGCGTTGTTTCGAGATCGAAACGCGACTCAAAGCGGAGCTGGATATTCCCGTATTCCACGACGATCAGCACGGAACGGCCATTGTGACGGCGGCGGCGCTACTCAATGCGCTCAAGCTGGTGGGGAAAGAACTGACCGCCATCAAGGTGGTGATCAACGGCGCGGGGGCGGCTGGCATTGCCATTGCCAAATTCCTGCTTTCGATGGGGGTGCAAGACGTGACGATGTGCGCAAGCCGCGGCATCATCTGCGAGGGCGACACCTCGGTCAATCCCGCGCAGCAGGAGATTGCCAAAGTCACCAACCGCAGGCACCGGAAGGGCAAGCTGGCCGACGCCATGCCGGGCGCCGACGTATTCATCGGCGTATCGGTGGCAAACTGCGTGACGAAAGACATGGTGCGCTCCATGGCCAAAGACCCTATTCTCTTTACCTGCGCCAATCCCGTGCCGGAGATTTTGCCCCAAGACGCTTGGGAGGCGGGCGCCGCGATTGTGGGAACCGGGTCGAGCGAATATGCCAATCAGATCAACAACGTGCTGGTCTTCCCGGGATTGTTCCGCGGGGCGTTGGACGCACGCGCCGCAACGATCAATTCCGAAATGATGATTGCCGCCGCCCACGGTATTGCATCGTGCGTTTCGGATAAGGAACTTAAGAAAGAATATATCTTGCCGTATGCGTACGATAAGCGCGCGCACGAGGCGGTA
>CAMUPJ010000133.1 GCA_947090725.1 uncultured Clostridia bacterium | reverse complement strand
ATACCGTAATAACGTTTACTTCGCGTTACTACGTAGTGTGCGATTTGGCTTACGAGGACGGTAAGATCGTGATGAAAGAGCCTTATGGCGACAATCCCGCTACGATCGACAAATTGGACAGTGACAGCAAGTACTTGCAGATTATGGATTACGGCGTGGATTCGTATGCGGGGCAAACGTTCTATATCGACGTTAATTCCGACAGCAAGTATAATGGCAAGACGGTGGGGCTGAGTTGGTTCTCCGGCGTTCCCAACGACGAAAAGTCGATCGAAAGCGGCGTGTTGCAAACGGCGCGCAAAGTGTGGAACGGCGGCGGCATGACGATTCCCGTTGTTTACGGCTTAAAGCAATCGGGCGGTAAATACATGCTAACCTCTACGCCCATAACGGCGGAAGCCGACTGCGATTTCGACAAAACGCCGCTTGCCGATTTGGAAAAAATCAGCGGACACTGTTTTGAAATATCCGCTACCGTGCAAAACAGCGGCGGAAAGCCGGTGTATTTCAGAATAAACGGCAGTGCCGACGGCGCATATTACACCGAAATCGGGTGGAATGCCCAAGACGGATATTACGTAGACCGCACGCATACCGAAGATGCGGGTATAAATTTTCCGAAACCCAACTATGCTTGCAAATATGCTTCGGGCATGGGCAAAGAAAACACGACGCTTGCATTTTACATACTTTCCGATAACGGCGGGGTGGAAGTGTATTGCGACGACTTTACCGTACCGTTCTATATTTTGACGTTTGCATCGCCGCATTCGGTAAAAGCGACTTTTACAGCCGATCCGTCGGCAAGCGCGACGATAACGGCGAACGAGATAGCTTCGGTATGGCGCGAAGAAAGCGAGGAAACCCTGATAAATCTTTCGGAAACGCAAGTCGACGTAGGGGCGGAGCTTGGGCAAACGCACAACATAACCGCGTATGCGCAAGGCAAGCCGATGACGTGGGAAGTTATAGAGGGCGAGGAGTTCGTCGACGTGAACCCTACCGAAACGGGCGCCGTGATTGTCGGCAAAAAGGCAGGAGACGCGCGCATTAAGGTGTCTGCCGGAACCAGCAGCAGAACGATAGACGTAACCGTGCATAGCGGCAGTGTGGAAAGCGACTTTACGTTTGCTTCCGACGGCATAATATCGGGCAAGTGGTATTACAGCGGCAACACGCTGGTAGGCGAACAGTCGGGCGGCGACGGATTTATTCTTGCAAACGAGAGCGGCAACGACTTTACGTATACCGCGCAGTTCGACCTCGGGTCGGGAGCTGCCGCCGCGCTTGTATGCAGAGCGACTGCCGAAAACGGAAAGCTTTCCGCTTATCTTATTGCGAATTACGACAACAACTCTAAGATAGTGAAACTGTGGTCGCAAAACGGCGAACTCAAAAATGTTCCTGCCGGAAACCCGGACATAAAAAATCTGGTGCTTACGGTGGAAGCAAAAGGCCGAAACGTCAAGGTGTTTTTGAACGGCAATAAGCTTATCGATTGCACTATACGCGATACCGATCCTATCGGCGGCAAATTCGGACTGAATATATGCGCAACCCGTGCAACCTTCTCGTCCGTAACAGTTCAGAAGAGCGAGTACGATTACGCGGGTAGCGGAGATCTGATACTTAAGAGCAGTGTAGAGCAACAAGCGCTTGAGGTGGTAAATGCGACACTGGGGAATGCGGTGCTTTCGCAAGGTCAGTACGAATCGGTAGGACGCGAGATAAGAATCAAACAAAGTTATTGGGAGCTTTTGCCCGCAACAGGCGAATATACCTTTGTGATTTACGGTTCGGCCTTTACTTTTACGGTGAAAGTAGCCGTTGCAAGTATTCCGCAAACCGAGCTTACCTCGGTTACCGTAGAGGAAGGAATCAACGTAACGATATGGCTGGGCAACAGCAACGTGCAATACGTAAAGGTAAACGACAGCGAGATAGAAGAAAGCTTATACAAAATATCGGGTTACGTGCTCACCGTTATGCCGCAAGTTTTTGCGGTCGGGGATAATACGGTATCGATAAACGATACGCAATCCGTATCGGTTACGGTACGGGAAGTGCCCAAACAAGCCGTTTCCGACGATAGCGGAAACAAAGATTCGCATGTGGGGCTGATAGTGGGATTGAGCGTAGGAATACCCGTAGTAGTTGCCGTAGCGGCTCTTGCAACGATATGGTTGTTGCGCAAAAAGAAAACCGCAAAAAATAACGGCGGCGAGAAAAAGGAGTAGAAAATATGGCGGCTACAATAGCGGACGTAGCGAAATGCGCCGGCGTGGGCATAGGCACCGTATCGCGGATGCTTAACGGCGGAAAATCGGTACGAAAAGACAAACAACAGGCGATATTGCGTGCGATAGAAGAGTTGCATTATACACCCAACAGCATGGCAAAGCGGTTGCGCGAGCAAAAGAACGGTGTGATTGCGCTTATGATTCCTATTGTGAGTCATCCGTTTTTTGCGCAGTTTACCGAGTGCATCGAGCAAGAGGCAGACAAATTCGGGTACTCTATTTTATTGGTAGCGTCGCAGCAACACGCAGAAAAAGAAAACACAATCCTGGATAAAATAGGACGCAGAGAAGTGGACGGGGCCATATTCGTTACGCATTACAATCATGCGCCCGAGCGTCTTAAAAGTTATCCGCTTGTTTCGGTGGATCGGCATCTTGCGGAAGACGTGGCGTATGTTACGAGTAACAATTACGAATCGACGAAGCGCGCTGTGGAGTACCTTATAGAGCGCGGTTGTAAAAAAATAGGGTATGTAGGCACCAAACCGCTTGTCGATTCCGAGGTGCTGTTGCGGGAAAAAGCATACCGCGACGTGATGGGGGAACGGAATCTTCCCGCGCTTGTGCTGAACGAAGTCGCGGTTCACGGCGGCGAAACAAAGCTTGTAAACGAATTTTTCCGGAAGTTTCCCGATTTGGACGGCGTGTTTGCTTCGGGGTACAGCACCGCGCAATGCGTATACGAGGAAGCTTTGCGCATAGGAAGAAAATTGCCGGACGATTTGCAAATGGTGGCGTACGACGGGAGTTTTAAGCAATGGAGCGGTCAGAGCATTACCTGCGTACAACAACCCATCGAGCAAATGGCGCAATCTGCGGTCAGGCTTCTGATAGATAGGATAAACGGCAAACCGGTACCCACGCGTACGGTACACGAAACTACGTTACTTCTGGGTAACACCACAAAATAATAGAAAGCAAAAAAATGTAGGAGGTAGAATATGAAGGCGAAAAGAATTTTGGTGAGAGCGGCGATGCTACTCATGTCCGTATGCTGTGCGTTAGGCTGCGCGGCATGCGGGGGGGGGTCTAAAGAATTAGAGAGCAGAACCGACAAGTACGGTAATACGCTTGTTACGATTATGGTGCATAAAGATGCGTCTACCAAAGAGGGCAAAGCGTATCAGAAGTGCGTGGACGACTTTAACACTGCGTATAAGAGCAAAAACATCAAGGCGCAGATTACGTTTGTGGCGCAGACCTCGGGTGTGGACCAATACGAGGCTACCATAACCAGTCTGTACAAACAAGGCGGCGGTAAGCTGTACGATATTATATCGTTCGACGCACCCAAGTGTGCGGGTTATGCAAAGAGCGACATTTTGTACGATATGACCGACAAACTCGGCAACTATGTAAATGACTTTATTCCCGAGTCGGTCAATCGCTATGACAGTAAAGTATACGGGTTGCCGATTCAGGAATCGAGCGCCGGATTTTACTATAATAAAGCCGTTATGAACGCGGCGGGAATTACCGATGCGGAAATAGAGGGATATCAAAGAAACGGTTGGACGTTCGATCAGTTCAAGGACGTTTGCCGCAGACTCAAAGATGCCGGAAAAACCGCGGTGGATATGCAGCTTGCGGCGGGTGGAGAAACCGGTACGTATTTGTTGTATCCGTTCGGATACGCCGCGGGCGGAGATTACGTTGCCGCCGACGGCAAAATGGTAACGGGACATCTTAACAGCACGGAGACAAAAGAAGGTTTTCAGTTTATAAAAGACTGCATCGAAGCAGGCTATACCAATTACCAAATAGACGGAAAGGCGTTCTTAACAGGGGACACGGTAGGTATGTACCTTTCTTCCGGTTGGACGATTCCGGAAATAAAAGAGAGCTACAGCGCCAACTTTACGGGAGGTTGGGGCATTTTGCCGTACCCGCACAAAGCGGGCTGCGACGCCGCTTCCGCTACGGGAAGTTGGAGTTTCGGCATTACCAACAACGGCATTCTCAACAAGGACGCCGCGTTCGAGCTGATTAAGTGGATGACAAGCGACGAAAGCGCTGCCGTTATAACCGCCGCCACCGGCATGATAGCGGCAAAAACCACAATCGATAAGAATTACGAAGCGACTTCGCCCGAGGGCGTGTTGTACAACCAACTTGTCCATTCGGGGAAAGCTCGCCCCGCCATGAGCGAGTATTCCGAGTTTTCCACCGAGTTCAATCTTATTATCACGGGGTTGCGTAACGGCAGTGTCGAAACGGTGCTTAACGAGCGCGCAACGAATCTGCAAGGCAAAATCGACCGTAACGGCCGTTAGTGCGGATTCAATAAGGGGATCGAAATGAGTATAAGTGCTTTATTGGTTTTTATCGCTATTGCAGTAGCTTTCGGAACAGTGGCTGTCGTTGACGTGGTAAGGGCCAAAAGGAATAAAGCAATTTATCGAATTAAAGAATACGGGACGGCTTATCTTATGTTGCTGCCCGCTGTAGCACTGGCATTCATATTTGTAGTGTTACCGATTGTTTATTCGCTGGGGTATGCGTTTACCGATTTCCACATGTATTACCCCAACGATATAAACTTTATAGGGTTCGATAATTTCAAAATATTGTTCAAAGAAATAAGCGTAAAAGGCGAGTTGTATCACGCAATCATAAACACCGCAATATTCGTGGTGTGTGTTGTGCCGTTGCAAATAGGTCTTGCGCTCGCGCTTGCGTTGTTTACCAACCGTAAGAAAAAAGGCGTGAAGATATTCAAAGTTTGCTTCTTTACGCCCGTGGTAATCTCGCTT
>CAMUPJ010000132.1 GCA_947090725.1 uncultured Clostridia bacterium | reverse complement strand
CTGCGCATGCTGTCCACGCGCACCCACCGTACCGCCGTAGGTGCCTGCAACCACGCGGCCGGTATTTACATAGCCGCTGCCGCCGCCGCCGCTGCCGTCGTCGTAGTCGTTACAGCCGATATCGCTGCCGCCGCTGCCGCCGCCGTAATAACCGCCGCCGCCGCCGCCGCCGCCGCATCTGGGATAGCTGCCGGAATAGTTGGACATCTGATGTCCGCCCTGCCCGAACGATCCCGCATAGCCCGCACTGTACGAAGTGCCGCTACGCCCCACGCCGCCTGCGCCGGCCGCCGTCGTCGTACCGCCTTTGCCGCCGCCGCGGTTTGTAGAGTGGTGCGTGGTAGGAGCCGAAGTACCGGCGTTCAGTCCGCCGCCGCCCGCGCCGCAATACGCGCTGCTGCTAGTAGCACAGTTGCATCCTACACCACCGCCGCCGCCGGCAACAATCAAAATGGCGTTTTTATTATTCACCAAACCGGAAAGTGCGCCGGTCGCCGTCGCAATATGCGTAGCACCGCCGCCGGTACCGCCTTGATGACCGCGATACAGTCCGCCGCCGCCGTTGATTTCGCCTGCCGTAGCGGAGGAGTTGGCGCCGGTATATTTTTTGCCGCCGCCGCCGACGCTGATATACAGCGTAACGGTGGTATTGGTCTGAAATTCGGCATACGTATAGCCGCCGTAGCCGCCCCAAGAAGAAGTACTGTTGCCGCCGCCTTGCGCGCCCCAAACTTCGAGTTTGTATCTGCCGGGCGTAGCCGTATATGTATAGTTATAGCCCGCCGTAGTCCAGGTCTGCGTAGACGCGCTTTCGTACGTCGTCTCGTCAACGTCCTCGGAAACCGTTTCATCCGTTTCGTCCGTCGTCTCCTCCGTCGCTACGTCCGCTTTCGCCGTAGTAAACTGATTTGCACCCAGAATACCGAAACCCGAAACAATCAGAACCAACGCCAACATAATTGTCAGCATCAAAGGTCCGAACAGCTTCTTTTTCGTCTTCTCCGTCATACCGAATCCTCACTTGAATATTGTCTATGCGTACATACTTTTTCACGCTATATACATTAGTAATATACACTACATTTGCCGATTTGTCAATACTTTTCCCCTAAAATTATGAACTTTTTATGAACAAAACTTATTTTTGCTCTGTATCGGGGGATTTTTGCCTCACCGAAAAAAGTTTTCCTTCCCCGCAGGGAAAGAAAACTTCGGAAAAACAAATATTATATAAGGCTCGTCTAAACGCGTTTGGGTGCCAATTTATTGCAACGGTTCCGCATGACGCGAAGCGCTTTTTCCTTGATTTTATCTTGCGGCACGTCGGGATAAATCGGCTCGGCCACGTCGATAATAAAATGCGGATGCCGATACTTCTTCCCTTTGGCATTGTACTCTTCAAACCGTAGCGTCACCGGCAACAAGGGCACGGCGTTCTGAAAGGAAAAGCGGAATGCGCCGTCTTTGAAGGGGCGAATATCGTCGCACATAGAGACAAGACTTCCTTCGGGACAGATATGCAACAATCCGCCGTCCCGCAAAAGGTCGTTCATCTCGCACATGCAACGCTTTTTCTGCTCGTAATCTTCCGGAATGGGCACACCGCCGCTGTTGCGTATGAAAAACGCAACGCTCAAGTCCATATTGCGCTGTAGCGTCAGCCAATGCACCGAGCGCATCCCGAACACAAGCGTGGCGATCATCTGAATATCGAGCGGATGAATATGATTGGAAACGATTACCGCCCCGCTCTTACGAAGCGCAAGAGCGTTTTCCTTGCCGATCACTTTTACGCGGTGCACGATTTTGAGATAGGCGCGCAAAAAAATATTGGCCACGCAACGGTGTAAAAATTTCAGAAAACGGAACGATTTCTTCTTATTGTAAAACTTGTACGTCGAATAGTCGATCTTGCTCTTTTTACTGCGCAACTTGGGAACGTACTCGTCCTGTTGCACGGATTCGACCGTCGACTTGGTTTCTTCAGCCATAATCACCCTAAATATGTGCGGATTCTACCGAAATTATACCTTAAATATATGAGCCAGTATACCACATACAGACGCGCTTGGCAATAAATAACGCCCCAAAAAACACTTTTTCATACGATTTTCATAAAATATAGTCTTTACAGCGGGAGAAAAACCTTATATAATAGAAGCATGGACAAGGCAAAAAAGAAAAAGCTCATTATCCTGTCTTCGGTTGCGGGCGGTCTCGTACTCCTTTTGGTATTCCTTCTGTGGGTGCGCACCCTCTCCGTCGCCTTCTCGGATTTTGTCTGCCGCTATATTGCCCGTCCGTGGGTCCGGATCGTGGGACGTCTCCAATCGCTTTTCCCCTTTTCCGTATTCGAGGCATGTATTATCTACGTGATTGCATTGGCCGTTGCGCTGCTCGTTGCAATGATTCTGCTCTTGGTGCGCAAACGCGGCGCGGAAGTATTATGCGGGCTGTGCGGCGTAATCATCGCTGTGCTTTCCGTTTTCAATCTGTACACGCTGCTCGTCGGTTTTTCCTACTACCGTCCCGCCGCGCCCGTTCCGCAAAGCGAACGGGAATACGAACCCGCCGAAGTGACGGCAATGGTACGCTACTTTGCCGACGACTACAACCGATTGGCCGAAAAACTTCCCCGCGACAAAAACGGCGACGTAATTTCCCCTTATTCTCTGCGGGAACTGAGCGCCAAACTACAGTCGGAGTATGCGCGACTCGACAATCGGTATTATTACGACTACACGCCGCGCGCCAAAGGCATCGCCAACAGTTGGGTACTCACCCTCAACAATATTTCGGGCATTACGTTCGTGCCGCTGGGAGAGCCCACGATCAACAAGCAGACGCCGGCCAGCGATATTCCGCAGACCATGGCGCACGAAATGGCGCATGCCAAAGGCGTCATGCGCGAAGGAGAAGCGAACTTTGTGGCGTATTACCTACTGCTCTCCTCCGACGATGAATATTTGCGGTACTGCGGATACTTTTCCGTATTTTATGCGTTGCTTCCCGCCGTCAACGCAAATTCGAGCATCAAAACAGACTATTACGAAATCCGCCGGAACATCCATCCTGCCATCGTACGGGAAACGGACAACGCCTACCGCTTTTGGGCGGACAAATCCAAACAACCGGGGCTTTCCGGCTTTATCAATCGTATTACCGAAAAGATCGGCGACTTTATGAACGACATATTTCTCAAAAGCAACGGCGCATCCAACGGAAACGACAGCTACGGCGACAAAGTAGACGACGGAGAAATCATCGACAACGGAACCACCGACCCCGATACCGGCGAAATTTTCTACGACGTAACTTATTCCAGCGTGCAGAAAATGTTTTTCGCCGTATACGAGCAAATCGCAAATTAACCGTTTTACGGCCGGCTTCGGTATCGGCCGTGACGACTTGTTCGGATTCTTCCCTTATAACGACCAAAGCGGAATCTGTTCTATCTCGAAACTGCCGTCCCTAAATAACGTAATGCATTCGGCACCGCGTTGCGCGGTGTCTTTTTCTATTCCCGGCATGGCCAGATAGTCGATACTCATGCCGATAGTCGATACTCATGCCGTAGGTCAGGCGAATCCCCCGATATTCGAGCGACATATTATTGTAATGGTCATGTCCGCAAAAGACGGCTTTGGTACTGCCCAACCGCACCATTGTGTCGAAAAGCTTGCTCGGATAGTCGGAGCAACAGATTTTGTTTTTTCCTTTTTCCTTATTCTCGCCGAAAAAGTAAGTGACCTCATCGCTTCCCGCAAGATGCAATTCATAGGCAGTGCGATATTCTTGCAACGGGATATGGATAAACACCATGGAATCGACGGCGCGACCTTCCGAAGCTTCCAGCTTTTCGATTTCGGCGGCATACCAGTCCACCTGGTCGTCATGGATATAATCGTATTTTGTCAGACTGCCGTCGGTATAGGCATTGGAATCGATCAGAAAAAGCGCTTGTCGCAGGCTCCCGTCTTCGTTGCGCACCGCAATCCATTGATTGTTTCTTCCCGTGATCGAAGGCTGTGTATACGGGTACAACAGATTCCCGCTCGTTTTGTACGAAAGCGAACGGTATACGGCGTCCAGGTCGCTTTTCGACAACGACGCCATTGCTTCCGTATCATGGTTCCCATAGGTAAATGCCCACGGAATCCCGATATTGCGCATAAAGGCGGCGAACTGCTGGACGGGCGCCGAACACAGCCGACAAAAGGAAAGAAGCAAGCAGCACCGCCGACAACGCAATACCGTTCAGTCCCCGCTTGAGATAGCGGTCATATTGCGCGCACAGATACGTATAGGCGGGAATATCGCATTTTTTTCTTCGCAATGCCGCCGCTTTATTTACCACCACACGCAGCACCAATGCGCCGCATACAAGAAAAAGTATCGCAATTGCCAATGCCAATGCGGCGTAAGGCGGCGCCGTAAACAGATCGTAAACCGCCCAACACAATTCCGCAAAGGCGATTGCCCAAAACAGAGCCAATACGTACACCAGGCCGCGCAAACGCCGCATATTCCGACGGACTACCCGCAAGCCGACCACCTCGCCGTCCGTGCGCCATGCGGCAACGTCCTGCGGCGTGTATTCCGCCGCTTCCGCCATTGCCGTCAGGGTAGGATACTTGCGCATCAGCTCGTCCCACGCCGCATCCGCATCTTTGCACTCCGCAACAAATGCGCTGTACATAGCATCCAATGCAATACCGATCTTTTCTTGCGCGCGTTTTGCCTGTTCCGAAAAAGGTATGCTCTCGAATTGTACGGCTACCCACCGCTCCACACGCGAATTCATATGTACATCCTCCTTTCCTCGCTCAATCGGTTGCGCGCCTGTTTACCGATCCGTTCGCTTTTACCGCCGATTGATTGCGTCATCTTCGTTCCGTAATATTTGACTCTCCGCTCCCGTCAGTATACACAAACCGCTTTCTGTAACAGCGAATATTGCAAGGAATCCTTTGCCGCAATATCAGCCCTGCCGTTGCAAGCGGTGACGAAGCGATCCGAATGCAAAAAAAGAGCGGCAATCTTCGGTTCAAGATTGTCGCTCTTACTGCATGCACTT
>CAMUPJ010000131.1 GCA_947090725.1 uncultured Clostridia bacterium | reverse complement strand
GTAAGCAAAGCGCAACGTCTTATCGAGATCCCATTGCGCCATCGAAAGCGCAAAGCATAAATAGATCTGCGTAGGCGCGCTCATCACGAAATAATCGAGAAGCGACAAAACGAGGATGCTTCCCGCCAAGACACCCAGAAACGCGCGGTCGATCGTAAGCTTTTGGGTAAAAAGCGCAACCGTTTGCATACGGTGGAACAGATATGCTCCGATCCCCACCACGCCGCCGGTTGCGGCAAATTGCAAAAGCGTATTGTGAAAATAGACAAAGTGACTCCCCGGCAGATCGTAATGACATCGGATGCCGCCGCCGAATACGGGATAGCGCAAAAACCAATCGACCGCCTCTTCCCACAGAATAAACCTTCCGTTGTCGGAAAACCCTTTGTCGGCAAAAAAGTGCAGAACCGTTCGCAAATAGTCGCGCACGGCCACCATAGCGACTGCCAGACCCGCCAAAAAAACCAAACCGCATAAAACCGTCTGTTTGCGATTCCGCCCGAAAATACAACACAAAATGCAACAAAGCACAAATGTGGGAACGGCCAACAGCAAGGAGGCGCGGGAATACGTAAAAATCACCGCCACCAACATAAGCACCGCTACCGTAAAGTAATACCAGTTGTGTTTTTCTTCGGTACACACCAAATAAAAACAGAACGGCATACAGCGGAAAATCGTTTCGGCAATATGGTTACTGATTCCCCACCCGAGATACAAAGTACCTTTCGCATAATTACTTGCGATAAACTCTTTGTTGAAAAGATATGCGCCGCACAATTGAACGCAAACCATCACCCCCTGCACAAGGCAGATATACGCGAAGTATCGGAGCGTTTCCCGCGTAGGGCGGATACACGTTCGCATCCCGATAAATATTCCGAAAAAGCTTGCGACCAACGCGCAACCTCTCCCCAGATCGGCCCACGGATAGTTTTCGCTGAAAAATCCGTTACAAACAAGCCCCACGCTCAACAATATATAGCCGAGTAAAAGCCGGCTCCCCAGAATCGGGCGGAGCGAAAATACGGCCGCCACGTGGAGCAACGCACACACGCCGGCAATCGATGCCGCCGACACCGTCACGGCAAGAGCGGCAACGGGAAAATGCACGTATCCGTGATTCCAATACGAAATGCGGCCCTTCATCGACCGCGATACGGTAAAAAATATCGCCACTGCCATAAAAGGCAGTGCATCGGGACACGCAAGCAAAACGGCCGCGGCCGTCAACGCCAAAAACGTATACGTTACGACGTCGAGTCCCAACATATTACACAGCAACGTGACCATTCCCACCGCGTACAGAAAAAGCGGCGAATAGCAAAAATCGCGAAACTTGCGGATCGTTTTGCGTGCGCGGAACTTTTCAAAAGCAGAAGAAAACCGTGCAAGCGCTATTTTGCACCGCCGCACCGTCTCTTGCATTCCGTTCCGCTTCGTCGTAGCCGACATGATTCTTTCGTCACCTTATTCGGATCGCACGACCCGCAATACACTCATGAATTTTTTATACCGTAGCCGTCGTTTCCTGCGCGGTACTCGCGGCAATTTCGCTACGCGAAGCAAGCAATTCGTCCGCGGCCGCCATATCGCGACACTCGCTCGGCACGATCTCGAATATAATATCTTCCGTGCGCTTTTCGTTTTCCGCAAAAGCGGCGGAAAAAAGTTTCCGAAGTTGTGCGTCGAACAACTCGGTATCGATGGCCTCCAAACGCGTTACGAAAATCCCTTCGTGTTGCGTCTTATCCACCGTTTCTTTGTCGTAACGGAGTTCTTCGAACAGTTTTTCTCCGGGACGCAATCCCACGACCCGAATGGGAATATCCTGCTCGGGAATCAGTCCGTTGATACGGATGAGATCGCAGGCAAGATCGTAGATATATACGGGTTCTCCCATATCCAACACAAACACTTCGCCGTTTGCGGCAAGCGCCCCCGTCTGCATGACAAGCCGCACCGCTTCGGGAATGGTCATGAAGTACCGCTTTATATTACGGTCGGTCAACGTGATGGGACCGCCCTCTTTGATCTGTTTGAGAAAGATGGGAATTACGCTGCCGTTACTTCCCAACACATTACCGAACCGTACGGCGGCCATCTGCATACGGCACGTCTTACCGCGCGTCTCCACCAACATTTCCGCCAGGCGTTTGCTGGCGCCCATAACGTTTGCGGGATTGACCGCCTTGTCGGTAGAAATCAGCACAAACCGCTTAACGCCCGCTTTCTCGCATTCCTCAATGGTGTTGAGCGTGCCGAACACGTTGTTTTTGATCGCTTCGGTCGGCGCAATTTCCATCATCGGCACATGCTTATATGCCGCGGCATGAAAGACGATTTCCGGCTTGTACAACCTGAGCGTTTCGCTGAGCTTGTCCCGCTCGCGCACCGTACCGATCACAAGCGTATATTTATCGGTGCCGTATTTGTTTTTGAATTCTTCGTTGAGGAAAAACATGCCGTTCTCGTGCATGTCGAAAATCACCAGATGCTTGCACCCGTAGTGGAGCGCCTGACGGCACAATTCACTGCCGATACTGCCGGCGCCGCCCGTTACCATAACCACTTTATCCTTGACGGCGGCATTCATCAGTTCGTCGCGCACCGTAAACTCATCGCGCCCCAAAAGCTCTTCGATCTTGATATCGCGAAACGAAAGCGAAGTGGGCTTGTTCATCTCGCTGGCGTTGGTAATCTCCGGCATCACTTTAACGGGGATATTGAAGCGCACGCATTGGCTGTATATTTCCCGCATTTTCGCTTTGCCGAGCGACATAATGGCGATAACGATCGTCTGTGCGCGGTGTCTGGCCACCGTTTCCGCGATGCGATCCATTCCCCCTTCCACTTTTACGCCGTATACTTTTTTGCCCTGTTTATCGGGATCGTCGTCGATAAATGCCACGGGGAAATATCCGTCGGCGGGATTGTTGATAAAGCGGTTCACCAGCAAAGACCCCACATACCCTGCGCCGATCACGATCGTGCGTTTTTGCCCTGCGGAAGCCTGCCCGCCGCCCACAAGATTGCGCACGTACAGAATATAATTGGTGATACCGTTGATAAACCGCGCCACGCCCGACAGAATGGCCGAAAACAGCAAATACATGAGCACCAGCGGCACCCACAATTCGAAATCGAATACCGCCTTCATGATGATCTTAAACAGCATGATGATGGCAAACGAGAAGAAATACGAGAAGATGAATTTGAAAAATTCCACTCTGCCCGCATATTTCCACAACGTATTATAGCAATCGAAAAACACCAGCATGCTGATCGTAACGATCACCATTGCCAGCATTGCTACCCACTCGTAGTCAAGATAATTCTTGGGTAAAGCTTCCGGTCCGAGGCGGTAAAACATAATGGCGCGCGCCGACCAATACGAGCCGAATGCAAAAGCAATATCCAGCGAAATAATGATTACAAGCGACTTGATACCGCTTCCCGTATGCTTCTCTTTGTGCTTCCTCTGTTTCATTTCCTATCGGCTATTCTTCCTCTGTCTCGGCGAAATAAGTCTTTTCTCCCACAAAGCTTTTTCCGGCATTGTCTATTACGGCGCCGATGGCTTTATAGCCCGCTTGCGCTTCCTGCGCAATACTCGCCACGTCCCTACAACGAATTGCGCCCTGATCCAAAGCAAACACCACCTTATCGGACATCGCCGTAAGCACCGCCGAGGCCCCGTCGCCGCCGTACGGCGCACATATCACAACGCGTTCGTAAGCATCTTTGAGCGCTTCGATTCTCTTGCGTTCTTTGTTGGCGCGCGCCCACGAAGCGCCGCCGCACAGAACGCTCACCCCGTTTTCCTCGCGCACGAGAGCATCGAGCGATTTGCCGTCGAGATAGGCGCCCAACGCATCTTCGCCGCGACGGGAAAAATCCATCAGCAAAGTTTTGCGTCCCGTGCCGGAAGAATACGCCGCAAATCGGTTACTTACGTTACCGCAAGCCGCGGCGCTCCCGCACACAACCAACGTTTTGTCGTCACCCATAGCGCAATCGATTTGCGGACAAGTTTCGTTGCCCGTAGCCGATTTACCGATTCCCAACAAACGATTACCGGTGATCTGCGCAATATCGCCGTAAGAATTGATGCGGCGATCGGCAAAATACACCACGAACATAATAACCAATCCGAGCACAAGCCCTATGGCTATACCTATTACGCAATTGAGGAGCAAACCCGTACTCTCGTCACTGTTCTCCACCGTTTGCAATGTAGCGGGGGTGACAACGAGCTTTCCCTCTTCTTCCAATATTTTTTCGTAATGGATCGCCGATTCTCTCGCCAGATCGAGATATCTGTCCACCACGCGCACCGCAAACGCATTGTGCTGCTCGTCTCCCTTCACCTGCGAAAAACTCACGTACATGTAAGAGTTGGAGCGGGTAATGGCAAACGCCTCATAAAACGCCGTCTGCGCGCTGCTGTCGGACATTCTTCCGTTGAGCGCTTTCCAATCGGCGCTGACTTCTTTATACAAATCGGTCTGTAGTTGCGGAGCGCTCATCAGCTCCAAAGCATACGAACGGATGGAATTATACAGATTGGTCTGCCCCTCGCCGGCATTGGTATCCACATTAAAAAAGTTACTGATGCCGCCAAAAGTAATATTCCCTTCATAGACGGTTGTCTCGGCCTCTTTGGAAAAGATACCGTAAAAAAGCATTGTTGCCAAACCTACTACCACACAGATTGCCGTAATAAGCCAATAGCGGCACACATAGATCACATAATTTTTCAGCGTCAATTCTTTTTTCATTTCGCCTCTTACGGCTCCTCGAATTTAATTCGTTGCTTTCGGTCACATGCGCAGAAGTATTCAAGATTTATTATACCCTTTTTTCCGGCGTCCTGTCAATCCTTTTTCGATTTTTTTATGTGGCATGACCACTTTTCCGTCTCAGCCGTCATTCCTCTGCCGATACACCGTACTTTTGCGCCGCGACCGCAACGGTATCCCACGTTTGCGGCACGGCCGCTTTTCCGTCTCGGCCGTCATTCCTCTGTCGATACACCGTACTTTTGCGCCGCGACCGCAACGGTATCCCACGTTTGCGGCACG
>CAMUPJ010000130.1 GCA_947090725.1 uncultured Clostridia bacterium | reverse complement strand
TCGTTGCCGAAATACATATGATTGTCTACCATTGCGGCCAGCAGGTTGTTGGCGGCCGTAATGGCGTGTAAATCGCCGGTAAAATGCAGATTGATATCGTCCATGGGTGCGATCTGCGCATAGCCGCCGCCTGCCGCACCGCCCTTGACGCCGAATACCGGACCGAGCGACGGTTCCCGCAAGGCAAGGCAGGTCTTAAGCCCTATCTGCCGCATCGCATCGGCCAAACCGATACTTACGGTGGTCTTCCCCTCGCCCGCCGCCGTAGGATTGATCGCGGTAACCAAAATCACTTTGCCGTTTCCCGTCTCGGGCTTTACCTTGGCCATATAGTCGCCGTACAAATGCAAATCGCTTCGCTCGATGCCGATATCCGCCGCAACCGACTCGATGGGCCGAAGACGCGCTTCGCTCGCAATTTCGATATCCGTTTTCATATGTTCACTCCTTTCCCGGTAAAATTAAAGTTTATTGTCTGTGTTCCGAAAATACGACGTCTTTGTTGCAAACTTCCATGCCGCCGTCTTTTTTTTCAAACCCGAACCGTAGCCAGTAATCGTCTTCTCCGTCCACCCGCAAGGTAATGGGTTGCATATCGCGGCACACGTGCAACAGCGCTCGGCACATCACGTCGCGGTATGCTGCGTCGATATCGCCGTATACCCCTTTGAGCACAACCTTTGCGCCGCGCAAAGCCAAAATTCCCACGGCGCGCGGGCCGTCTTCGTGCAGAACGAAAATCCTGTCTCCCGATTGTGCCGGCGCCCGAAGCTGTCGGCAAAGCACGTTCGCTTCTTCGGTTTGCGTACATTCTTTTACGGTAAACACGACTCAGTTCTCCTCCGGCTCGTCCGGCTTTCGCTTGCCGTCCGCATATCCGTGCCGACGCACTACGGCGCTTGCAAGCGCCGCTACGGCAAACAAACCGCATCCTACCACCAGCGCCACCCGATCATCGAAATGATTGGCCGCAATATTGACGATTCCGGTCAGTCCCGCGCCCACGGCCAGTCCGAAGGTGGCGATGCAATTGCGCAGGCAATAATATTTGCCCGGCGTGCAACAAGCATGCTGCATCGCGTATTCTTTGGAACCGCTTTCGTCGGCAAACAGCGCGCCCACCAGAATGCCGGAAACCGCCGCATACGCGATGGTGACGCCGGTAAGCACCGCTTCGGGTACGCGCAACCAAACCACAACCGCCATTCCCGCGGAACACACAAGTTGCAGGCAAGCCAACGCAATGGAAACCGCCGCGCCGAATTTTTTACTCTTGCGGCGCGTCATACGGGTTATCCCGATGAAACCGGCCATCACAAGCACCGCCATCACAAGAACGGAAATCTTATAGCCGTTCCCCGGACCGAATACGTACGAAAAGACGCATACGGGAATCGCGGCGGCCGCCAAAAAGAAAGCGGCGCATCCCAAGAGCGTGGCGACCGAAAAGCGGCGAACCTTCTTATTCGACAACGGCGCGAAAAAGCGCGTATAACTCGCACCGACTTTCCGCTTGTGTCGCGGTTCCAAACGGATAAAGGCGGGCATATTGACCGCCGTAGACATATACGCCACCAAAAGCGAAATAACCGCCACCAAGGCCGCAAAACACACGATCGCACGAATCGAGTCGCGCGTGCCGTCCCAAAGCCACAAAATCATAAGCGCGGCAAGCGCTACCGCGGCGGAATGGAAAGCGCTCTTCATGCGCAATGCCGCGCCGCCCGAATCCAACCGTCGCCCTACGGAATAGTACGCGTACAAGAAAATCTGCATACTCAGCGAAAACGCAAACGTCAGTCCGAAAAGCGCAAAACCTTGCGCGACGGGGTGCGACTTACCCACCGCCAGCAAAAGCACAAACGTCAGCGAAGACAAAAGACCGCTCACCGCCATGGGGATATGGTAGCGCCCCGTACTGATGAGCGTACTGCCGTTGATAAAAGCGTACACAAGCGGCATAATCGCGGCAGGCAAAGCAATTCCTATGGCCGACGCGACAAACACGGCAATTTCGTTGACGCCCGCAATGCGGAACGCAGGCAAAAACAGTAGCACGAAAACGACCTCCGTAATTGCGGAAAGTCCGCCGATGCCGTATAGATATCTGCCGATAACCGGCGATACTTTTTTCTGCCTGTTCATACGTCCGTCCGTTGCATAGTGTGCGGAAAAATGCCGCGCGCTACTCTCTTCTCATTTTATACTCTTTTTTACATTTCGTCAATCGCTTTGACGGCGTTGCACACGACGGAAGGAGAATTCTCCTTCGCATCCGCACCCGCCCGCGCGGTAAAGGTCGTAAGTCCCAAAACGGGAATGGGCGGACACGTGCCGAACGCGTCGTCCCGCGCCGCAACGATGCGCAACCGATGCGCGGTCGCATACGTCAAAACAGTCGCTTCGGCGGCGGAGACCGTTGTCACCAGACTCTCGCTTACCAGCATACGGTATGTTTGCAAAGCGCGCGCCCCCGCTTCGCCGCGGCCGATCAGCGCCGTTACCGTCGTATCGAGCACAACCGGTCTTTGCACCAACCAAAGCGCGCAAAACTCCGTAACGTTGTCGCAATCCAATGCGGAATCGTCCAAAAGATATCCCATCTCCGCGTCGCAAACTCGACAATTTTTTTTGTCGCACTCGTGCGAATTCCCTTCGGAAAAGGCGCGCAAAACCCGCGACGCCGCAAGCGCAAAGCCCCAAAAAGCCAAAATGGCAAATACAATATCGATGCCCACCCGCAATCCGATATCTTTGAGTCCGAACGCCAGCAAAAAATCAAACAGGCAGGCCAAAGCGCAGGCGACCGCCGCACCGATAACGACGGCAGCAACGTCGGTAGTACGCGCGCCCGAAAACAGTTTCTTTACGCCGATTGCCACCGAATAGCCCAGCCACAGCACCGAGCGGGCCGACAGCATCAGCGTCAGACCGAGCACCGCTCCGGTAGCACCGCAAAATACATAAGAATACTTTGCGGAAAACTTCTGCGGGTATGCCGCAGACAGCCGCCACATAATCAAAAATCCCGCTACAAACCCCGCGCAAAACAGCGCCGCCCGCGTAACCCGTATCAGATTCTTTCCGAATTTTCTCATATTGCTCCTTTCCGTTTCGGAGTATAGTATGTTTATAATGCGCCGTTTTTGCCGAACAGCAAGGTTTCCCGCGCGTCGGCATCGGCAAGAAATTTCTTGAGCATACTGTAGCGAAGCGCCACGTAATCGTTGTCTACCATGCGTTTTACGGTATACTTTTCGCCCACGATCACCGCCGCGCGTTTGGCGCGCGTAATGGCGGTGTACAAAAGATTGCGCGTCATGATCATCGGATTGGCGCCGCATACGGGAATGATCACGGCGTCGAACTCACTGCCCTGACTTTTGTGTACCGTAATGGCGTAGGCAGGGACCAATTGACTGCGCACGTCGGGCGTGTACGTCACAAATCGCCCGTCTTCGAACTGCACGTCGATTTCGCCGCTGTCGGAGCGGATTTCTTCGATGATGCCGAGGTCTCCGTTGAAAACCCCCTCGCCCTCCTCGTATACGCCGCCGAACCGCTTGCGCCAGCCGAGATTGTAGTTGTTGGCAATGTGCATGACCTTATCGCCCACAAGATACTTGTACTCTTCCGTTTCGATATATGCGCCGCTACGCTCCCGCATGAGTCTTTTCTGCAATTGGCGGTTGAGATTTACAGCGCCTGCCGCACCGCTCTTCATCGGGCAAAGCACTTGCACACGGTACGGCTCCACCCCGAGAAATTTGGGAATCCGTTCGGCGGCCAGCCCTACCGTCACTTCGGCAATCTCCTGCGGAGAAGACGCTTCGCAAAAGAAAAAATCGCCGTCCTTGCTATCCAACAGCGGCATCTTGCCTCCGTTGACGCGGTGCGCGTTTTCCACAATCAGACTTTCGCCGCTCTGGCGGTAAATGCGCTCGAGACGCACCACCGGCACCACGGAGGAAGCAATCACGTCTTTGAGCACATTGCCCGCGCCCACGCTGGGAAGCTGGTCGGCATCGCCCACAAGGATCAACTTGGACTCGGCGGGAAGCCGCTTGAGAAGCGTGTGAAACAAAAACACGTCTACCATGGAAAACTCGTCTACGATGACCGCGCCCGCTTTGAGAGGCTCGTTGCTGTCTTCGCCCCCCTCTTTGCCGAGCATAAGCGCACGGTGAATGGTACTTGCTTCCCGTCCGCAACTTTCGCTCATACGCTTGGCGGCTCTTCCCGTAGGCGCCATAAGCGCCGTTTTGATGCCTCGCTTATCGAGCACCGCCAAAATACATTTGACAATGGTGGTCTTGCCGGTACCCGGCCCGCCGGTAATCACCGTCACGTTGCCGCCGGTGGCAAGTTCGATCGCCCGTTTCTGCACGGGATGCAATCGGATATTTTCGCTCCGCTCGTATTCCGCCGTTTCTTCCGAACAATCGCGCTCGGTACGGTCGGTTGCGGCCACGTGCTCCACAAGTCTCTGCGCGGCGCCCGACTCGGCACGGTACAGCGCCATCAGCATTGCGCCCTTTTCGCCGCTTTCGGTCTCTACCGTCTTTACGGCACGCCCGAGAATCAATCCTTCGAGCGTCGCCTCTATGCGGTCGGGATCGGCGCCCAGAAGCGACGCGGCCGCCGCAATCAGATCGGCTTGCGGCAAAAAAGTATTGCCCGACTTGTCCGCCGCTTCTTTGAGCGTATAGAGTACGCCGGCGCGCAAACGGTATTCGCTGTCCGGCGCCACCCCCAGCTTGGCGGCGATTTTGTCGGCCGTCACAAACCCGATGCCGTCCACTTCTTCCACCAACCGATACGGATTGGCGGACAGCACCGCCACGGTATCGTCTCCGTATTGCTTATAAATTTTGAGCGAGGTGCCGAGCGGAATGGAATGCCCTTGCAAAAAGACCATCGCTTGGCGCATTTTCTCCACCTTGCGATAGTTCTGCGCAATCTCTACGGCCTTCCCCTTGCTGATGCCCTTGACGGACGCAAGTCGCCCGGGATTATTCAAAATTACGTCAAACGTGTTTTTGCCGAAGGTCTCCACAATGGCAAGCGCCGTCTTGGGGCCTATGCCGCGAATGAGTCCGCTCCCCAAATAGCGCACCA
>CAMUPJ010000129.1 GCA_947090725.1 uncultured Clostridia bacterium | reverse complement strand
AACAAAACCGAATTGCGGTTCACCTACGGTGACGCCGCCATGTCGGAAGCCGTGATAGAAAATTACTATTTGCAGGAATTTTCCGACAACGGATTGCTTCCCGTCACGGAGGGGCTTCGCAATATTCTCGAAACATTCAGTCGCAAGTTCTGCAAAGACAACGACAAATACGAATACTACGAAGACCAGTGGTTGGAATTCTGCTACTTTTTCAAGCATTTCGGCGAACGGCACATAAACGGCTCCGTCTGCAATCGGGAAGCAAATCCCGTAGAGGGACTCAGTCGGACACACGCCATACAGATCATGGGCAAAGACCACATCAACCAACGGGTAAATATTACCAAAATCATTAATTTGAACGGCGGCGGATTATGGTACAGTTTCATCCCGGGCACTACGGGCGTTTACTACTTTTACTCGGAGCGCGACAGTAAAGATATCGCCACCGACCCCAACCTTACGATTTACGACGACACGGGCGAATGGATCGTACACGCCGAAAACGACGTAAGACGCGATCATTTCCTCAATCGTAACCGTGAAAACTTTTATACCTATGCCGTGTTGGAAGCCAACCGCGAATATCACATTCAAGCCGCCATGTACGTTCCCGGCTCTACCGGCGCCTATACGCTTCACATCGACTACGAGGGATCGTACAAAGAAGAGTTGCGTATATGCTCGACAGGCGACGGCAGTTGGTCGTCTATGACCTCTTATAACGCTATCCCGGTAGCATACAACAACACGGACGGATATTATCACGCGGTGACGGAAAACAACGAATACGGCTCCGTCGTCTATATCGACTTCATCCACCCCAACTTCTTCGATGCAAAAGACAATACCTTGTACGACCTGATCATGGTCGGCCGTTTTAATCTGAACGGTACGGACTACACGCAAGATATATTGCGCTACTATTATAAGGCGATCGAAAGAGATCGCGACGACGAATTGTACGGTATGGTCGAAGCCACGCAAGAGCTTGTGAATATGCTCAATGCCCTCACCGCCACTTTGGACGGCGACGGACCGCGGGCGTTCGCTTGGTTGATGTTCGGTTGCTATTACGAATACTACGGTACCCCGACGATCTGACGCAATCACCGTCAAACCATCGGGACCCGCTTGACACGACGGCTGTAATATGCTAAAATACCCATAAGTTCAGAGACAAGGGCGTCGAAACGTAACGGGTTTTGTGCGCCCTTTCCCTATAAATATTATATTTCGGAGGTAAACACATGAAAAAACTTGCAAAACAATGGAGCGTATTCTTGGCGCTCGCGGTGATCGTCGGCTGCTTTGCTCTCTTTGCAACGGCATGCGGCGACGACAATAACACCAAAGGCTACAGCGTAGTCGTACAATATGAAGACGGCACGCCTGTAGACGGCAACAGCGGCACCGGCGGCTTAAACGAAGATTCCGTTATGGTGCAATTCTGCGTAATCCTGGCAAACGGCGAAACCGGTACGTGCTACACGCAAACCAAACTCGGCAGCGACGGCAAACTCACCAACAACGATTTACCCGCGTTGGAAGAAGGACAAAAATATCACGTAATTCTTAACGGATTGCCCGCCGACTATACCTACGACGATATCTACATGGAGAAACCGGGCACCGTCACCATCACTATTAAAAAAGCCTAATACATAAGGAGATCGGCATGAAAAAACTTATAAGCAAAATTCTTTGGGTTGCCTTATGCTGTATTTTGGTATGCAACGTAGCGGCATGCGGCTCCAAATCGGGAGAGAATCAAAAACCCGAGGAACCTCCTATCGACGACAATCCTCCCACCCCGCAGGAAACATACTATACAGCTACCGCAAAAGATCAAAACGGCACGTTGCTCGAAGGATTTTGGTTGGAAATTTTCTACTACGACAATTTCGGCAGTAAGCCCACTTACACGAACGTGTCCGTAACGCGGGCACAGACCGACGCGACGGGTACGGCAACGTTTACCAATTTTACGCCGGATGCGGGAATCCCCTATCGCGTGCGTCCGTACGGCAGCTATCCGTATAACTACACTCCCCCTGCCGATCCCGCGAGTTTCGACAGCAACAAAACCGCCACGCTTGTATTTACCTATTATCCGCATAAATTCCCCGGCACTCAAACACCGCAGCTCGATTATAAGCGAGAATACAACAGTGCCGGCGAGCCCACCGTTACCTACACGCCTATGGAACTGAACCTCTCGGCTAACGAAGACAACTACTTCTCTTTCAGTCCTTACGTGGCGCTTCCTTCGGTGGGAGAAAAAGACCGCAATCCGGAAACGGGAGACCAATACGGAGAAGCGGGCGCCAACGAAGAAAACGCAAAACGTCTGACACAAGCAACCATGGCCGCCACCGGAAAATACGAAATCGGCTTTGAAACGTCGGATGATGCGCAAATCGTTTTAACGCATTACAACGGCACGCCCGGCAACATATCGCTCGATGACGACGGACGTCCCAATTCCGTAATCACCAGTACCGATTCCGCCACGCAAGGTATTGCGTTGAACCTACACAGCTTCATTGTGCGTAGCCAATGGATCTTCGGAATCATTTCCGAGCAGGACTGCGCCGTAACGATCACCGTAACAAGAACGGACGATGCCGACGAACCCGTTATTAACAGAATCCATGTCGAAGCAACCGAGATTATTACCGAAGAGAAATGGACACAGGGAGCGCAAAATCCGGAAGAGACGCTGGAACTCGTGCCCCTCGACGGTTCCCGACAGGTCGTAAAAGATTCCGACGGTTACTATCACGTAGGCGAAGTGACCGGTCCTTATCTTTACGTGCAACTCACCAATACGCTTGACCGTGTCGGCGAATGCTCTATCATAGATTATCCCCGAATGGAAGTGCAAGGCCAACCGGTCGGAGAAAGCGCATTTATTTTCTCCTCTTGGAACAGCGATCAAACGGAACAGACGATTTACGACTATAACCGATTCATAACGGCATACGCGGAAAAAGTCAATAACGACGGCGTATATCCGGTAAACGAAGAAATGCGTGGATTCCTCACCCGCTTCTGTTCGAAAACCATATCGGCCGGCACCGTAAACAACGATTATCTGTGGTTGGTAGCTTGCCAATATTATACCGTGGTTTCCGGTTCGGCGGCAAATCCCGTAGCACTTACCGACGGCAACAACGCCGTAAACCTCACGCAACTCGGACTGACCGTAGCCGTGCTTCGTTTTACGGCACAGACCGACGGTGTGTACTCATTTGCGGCCGATACGGATAATTTCGAACCCGTTTCCGCATCGACATATACGGTCAACGGCATTATTTACGCTGTATTGTCGGCAGGAGAATACGCAACCATGCGCATTTCCGGCCGAGGCACCGTAAATGTCACGGTAGACACCGCAACAGCTCTCAGTGCCGTAGCCAACGGAAAAGGGACCCAAAACGATCCGTACATTCTTTCGCAAGGCGGTATTCTTCCCTATCGTATCGATTCCGACGTCTGTGCAGAAGGCGTATATGTGCGCCTGCAAACCACTACAGCGGGACAATATGTTTTCGAATTGGGCAAGGACGCATGTGCCGTTTATAACAATCAAACGTACACAAGCAATTCGCTTACGATACGTGTTGCCTCTGCAGGAACACAATACGACATATTGCTCTCGTCAAGTAAAGCAATAAAAGACGGCATCTATTGGTTGAATATCAACAGAGTCTTCGAGCTTTCCATGGAATCTTCCGAAAACATCGAGTTGGCCGGCTACGGAGACGCAACCTACTCCTTTACGGCTCCCAATGACGGATTGTACAAACTCGTCCTAACGGGTACCGACGTCATCGATGCAACGTACAATGACACACTCTTGGTAATGCAAGGCAAATTCAGTAGCTACTTTGTGTTGGAAGCAGGCCAAACGGCACAAATTACCTTTATCAACTCCGATAGAGACATGGCGGCGTCTTGCTCTGCCGTTATCGAACAAATCACCGCATTCGACGTCGGCGAGATTGTGCTTCCGGCAATCGATACCCCGCTGGAATTCCGATTGAATACGCCGACTGCCAAAACGTATCAGATAGTGGTGGAACGCGGCGTCCTGACACAAAGTTCCATTCCCAACTGCACTATCAAAATTAACGGCAAGGTCGTCACGTTTACGGAAGACCGAAACCAAAGAGTCGCAACGGTCAGTATAGGACCCGACGACGTGATTTCCATCGAAGCAGATAACTCAATCTCATTGATGTTTACCGAAGCGTAAACGAAAAATCATCGAAAAAAAATATCGAATCACATAAAAACCTCTCGGACATTTCGTTCGGGAGGTTTTTACATAATGATGCGCCCCTATTCCGACAGCATTACGACAATATGCTTTTACGATCCGGCGAATAGTTCAAAAACGGAACTATGTTACAAATCTATTATCAAGTAATAGATTTGTAACGTTCTTGTTTTCCTTTTATGCTGTTGCTATACTGAAAGCACAAATTCATTTTCGGAGGTTTTATTATGAGCAATTACAAGAAAGTCAGTATTGCCGAAGACGCGCGTACCGAACTTCACGACCGACTTAATTTAACGGGAGCGGAAATCAGCATCAATTTGTTGCCTGCGGGAACAAGCGTGCCTTTCGTTCATGCGCATAAGCAGAACGAAGAAATTTACGCAATCGTAAAGGGCGAAGGTACCGCCGTAATAGACGATGAACGCGTCGACGTAAAAGCGGGAGACTGGTTGCGCATTGCCCCGCAGGCCAAAAGACGTTTTTTCGCTTCGGCCGAAAGTGCGATACAATATATCTGTATTCAAGTCAGACAAAATTCCTTGGAAGGCTATACCGTAACGGACGCAGTGCTATAACCCACGCGGAAACACCGATGGAAAGTATACGCATGTAAAAACTTTCGACTTTATACCCCCCCCGCTATAAGGATATCTGTTATAGGGATTTTCTTGTGGAAAAAGAAACAGCGCGCTGTCTTCGCTTGCGAAGTATAGTGCGCTTTTTTCTTTTTAACATTTGTAACGACAAATTAAAATTTCCGCATTGAAATTTATTTTTCTATTATACAAATTTTTCAAGGTCGAAATGCCCGTCGGTATAAATCAGTTGTCCGTCCTTATGTTCATAACCTAATTTACGATAAAACGGAATCGCCG